>JAUPUC010000060.1 GCA_030917745.1 Patescibacteria group bacterium
TCTCCAGCTCCCGTACTATCAACCACCGGTCCAAGCGTATGAATCGGAGCAAACAAAAAATCAGTCCCGTCGGTCGCCCACGCACCACGCATACCATCAGTCAGTCCCACAGAGCGTACTCCTTTCGCAAGGAGCGTCTCAAGAAGAAAGCGCTCATCATTGAGGAGATTCTGGTTGTTCTCTGATTCATGCATCAAGAGCTCGATTGCCTCATCTTTATTCAGTACCACAACATCAGCACGAGCTACCAATGATAAAAGGAGCGCAGGATCATCTTTCAAATTGTGCTGTCCTGGATTCAAAGCGAGTCGCGTGGATGATCGATCCAGATGAGCGACTACTTTGGCCACATTGGTTTTCCAGTCACCATTCAACGCGCTCATAAAAATCCAGTCTGTGTGTGAGAGTTTCTTCTCATCCACCAGGAGACGTTCATTCGCGTCTCGGTTATGAAAAATAATCCGATCTCCCGATTTTACCAATACTACTACAGCCGAAAGATCTGTTCGAATACCCGATTCCCGTTGAACTAGATGCGTAAGAACGGATTCCTTTTTGAGCTCATGAAGCACCCAATCACCGAGTCCATCTTGGCCGATATGAGTATAACAAGCTGAAACAACACCGAGTCGAGCAAGACCAATAGAGGTATTGGCAGCTACGCCACCAATGGCCTCATATCGATTCAGGGAACGGAACTTTCCTCCAACCTCAAATGCGGCTTTCTGTTTTGAAGTGATATCGTCCGGTGTGTCGTAAATTACATATTCATCACTCGGAAAGAAAATATCCTGGGAACACGATCCGATACAAATAACCTCGGTTGTTTTTGGTTGAAAAAACATAGGTAATAAAATAATCGGATGAACAGTATTCCCCCGCCTACACGGAATGGAGCTCAGAGTAAATACGAAGGAGACGATTGTATTTTGCCAAGCGCTCCCCGCGCGAGAGAGATCCGGTTTTGATGAAGCGTGAACCAGCCCCAACCGCGAGATCTGCGATAAAATCATCACTCGTCTCACCCGATCTATGCGAAACAACCGTATCCAATCCATTCGTGTGAGCCAGAGTCATACAGGCCAGTGTTTCAGAAAGTGTTCCGATTTGATTCGGCTTAATCAGAACGCTATTGCAGGATTTTGCACCCAATGCCTTCTCAACTCGTTCTCTATTTGTTACGAGAAGGTCATCTCCAATGATCAGCAGCTGCTTACCCCAACTTGCGGGAGCAACAGTCAATTTTTCACTCATTTCACGCCAACCGTCCCAATCTTCTTCATGAAGTCCATCTTCGAGAGAAACGATGTGGTATTTTTCAATCCATTCCCGATACAAATTCGTCAATCGATCACGAGAAAGATGAGCACCTTCAGGCTGCATCTGGTAGAGATCTTGCTCTGAAACATAAAAGGAGTTTGCAGCAACATCGAGTCCAAGAAATACTTGCTTACCACTCTCATAGCCTGCCCGTCCAATAGCCTGATTGATTTTTTCTAATGCCTGCGCGTGACTTTCAAGTCGAGGTGCAAATCCGCCCTCGTCTCCAACACCCGTTGAAAAATGATCTGCCTCAAGCAGTTTTTTGAGCGCATGAAAAATCTCACTCCCCGCTCGTAACTGCTCTGGATAAGACACGATGCCACTTGGCACCAACTTGAACTCTTGCACGGAAAGTCCGGAGTCACTATGCTTCCCTCCGTTCAAAATATTAAACATCGGTGTCGGAAAACGATTCGCATCAAGAGGCACGTCCATCAGTTCAGCAATATACTGGTAGAGAGGAATCTGACGACAGAGGGCGGTAGCCCGAGCAGCTGCCAGTGAAATACCCAGAAGTGCGTTTGCGCCAACACGAGATTTGTTGGGTGTCCCGTCACATTCCTTAAGAAGAGTATCTAGAGAAAGTTGTGAGGCTGCATCGATTCCCCTGACGGCATCACGCAATTCCCCGTTCACGAACCCAACGGCCTGTAGGACGCCAAGCCCTTCGTATCGTCTGGTATCGCCATCGCGAAGCTCATGCGCCTCGAATGTTCCCGTTGAGGCCCCCGAGGGAACACCGGCAACCGAAATCGTTCCATCCTCTAGAATCATGGTAACTTCAACCGTTGGATTCCCACGAGAATCGAGAATTTCACGCCCAATAATATCTTTAATGATGGTCATAATTATGTAAGCTCAATCTGTTAATTCGTATGAAATCACGGTACAGAAACTCCCTGATTCACTTACTGCACCCGAGCGTTTTGGAGAGCGACTATACCTGGTAACTCAACGCCACTCATGTATTCCAGCATAGCGCCACCACCCGATGATACAAAACCGACTCGACTCATTGCGTCAGCTGCCTCGAGTACTGCGAGAGATTCGCCACCCCCAATCACCACTTCCGCTTCTGTATCAAGAATAGCGTGTAGGATAGCATTGGTTCCGATGTCATAAGGCTTCTCTTCAAATTTCCCCAATGGTCCATTCCAGACAATGGTCTTAGCGGTTTTGATAATCTTAGTGAAGTAAGCAATTGTCTGCGCGCCAATATCAAGACGTTCGGGAGCATTAAAATCTATCGGGAGGAGTACCTTTGAAGAAAATTCAATTTTTTGATCAATCGCCTCATTGGCAATCATACCTCCTACAAGGATACAATCATAATTTGGTTCAAGTGCCTTAATAAGAGGAAGTTTCGTCTCAATTTTTGCCCCACCAATAATCGCGATAGCTGGATGTTCAGGATGTAACCTCGTCTGATCAAGCTTTTCCATTTCTTCGAGTAAATGATAGCCCGCAAAAGAAGGAAGGAATTTCGGAATCACCGTCACTGAAGCATGATTTCGATGGCAAACACTGAATGCCTCATTCACGAATACATCAAATGGTCGTGCGAGGTCTTTGGCTAATTCGATACTTCCTTCTTCCTCTCCTTTTTTGAAACGGACATTTTCGAGAAGCAACAACTCCCCCGGTTGTTGTTGTGCGAGCGCCTTCATAACTTCCTCTCCCGTACAATCGGAAACAAAAGTCACTTTCTTTCCTGTAGCATTTTCAACACTCGCCACCAAACGCTGAGTCGAAGATGCTGCGTCATAGACACCTTCTTTGGGTCTCCCAAAATGCGTCAGAAGAGCTATCTTGGATCCTTCCTGCTCGCCTAGAAATTGCAGCGTTTCCTTAACAACATGGAAACGGAAATGCTCATGCACATTCTTAATGTCATCAAGCTCAACATTGTAATCTACCCGAACAAGTATTTTTTTTCCTTTGAAGTCCCCCTGGCGCAGTGTCTTCATATATGATTACTTTACTGGAAATTATACGCTTTCTTTTAGTATAGACGATTTTTCACAAAGATACCCGCTTCACAAGATGCTTTACCGAGACCCCATGCCAAGAATAGCCATAATCACTCCCAGAAGAGCGGTCACGGCGGTAAATATCCAGGCTCGCATAACCACCTTGGGCTCCGGCCAACCTTTTGCCTCAAAATGATGATGCAGAGGTGCTGCCAAAAAAATCTTCCTGCCAAAAAAACGCTTACTCGTAAGCTGAAGTACCACGCTGAAGGATTCTAATCCGTAAATAGCCACCACTATAAACAGAGCAATCACCGAATTCGTCAGGAGAGCAACCACGCCTAATGTTGTCCCGAGTGCAATCGCTCCGGTGTCGCCCATAAAGAATCGAGCTGGATAGATATTAAACCACAAGAATGCGAGAAGGGCACCAGAAACAGCCGCGCAAAAAGAAGCGAGATCAGCCTTATTATGCATAAAAGCAATAAAGGTAAAGGCTGTGAAAGCAATCAAAAGCACTCCTCCATTCAGACCATCAAGACCGTCTGTTTCGTTGGAAGAGATGGCCATGTACAAGATAACGAAAATAAACAGCGGGATATACCAAAGACCAATAGCAAAATCCCCCACCGCGGGAATATGAATGACGTCCCAGCCAAGCTTGGCATAAAACCACCAAGATCCAAGACCCGCAATCAGAAAAAGCCACCAAAAGCGAAAGGCAAATCGCATCCCCCCACCTTTATTGGAACCAATCTTCCGTACGCTACAGTAGTCATCCAAAAGCCCAAGCACACCCGCAGTCACTAAAGCAAAAAGTGGTAACCATGTCTCACGACGTCGAAGAAAATCAAGATTGGCAATAAAATTTGCCCCTGTCCATTCAGCAACAAACGGAAATATATACTGAGAAGCAAGAATCAAGATCAGAACTGACATCCAGACAATAACCCCACCCATAGTCGGAGTCCCCTCTTTTGCAGCATGTAACTTATTGATAAACGTGAGCTTCTCGCCCCTGACATCCGTTTTCTTGATCTTAATCCCTATCTTGTATCGATAGAGAATGTGTGTCCACAAAGGAGTAATCACAAAAGCGAGCAAAAAAGAAAGTACCCCCGTCAGGAGTATCTTGAAAACATTCGCCATTTCCGGAGCGTATTGTACTTGTGGAATATTGAACATATCGTATGAATAAACAACTCTTTATAAGACACTCCACATACCCTTTTCCGAGATCCTCGGAAAGGCAGCGTTCAATACTATTGCCAGTCAAACGACTGAAAACTCCAATCAAACATCGAACGAATACTCTGCCACCGATACTGATCATCCAGCACCACCGCCACTACTCGATGATTCGATTCGGGATGATGAGCCACCGCAAGGAGCGTCCGACCGGCGAGCGGCGTAAACCCCGTCTTGGTTCCAATGAGATTCGGCATTTGTCCGAGCAGTTCATCGGTATTCAAAA
>JAUPUC010000062.1 GCA_030917745.1 Patescibacteria group bacterium
GCGAATGTATTGTTCCTTTCGGCACCGAGCGCAAGGATGGGCGCGGTATTAGTGGAATCGATCGCGATGGAGCGCGGGACGAAGCCGCGGCTCCGGCGGATGAGCAGCGGTGTTTTATCGATGACCTTGAGTACGGAGTCGTCGGCCGCCTGGATAATTCTTCGATCGTGGTTGAGGATGAGCGACGTGAATTGTTCGGTTCGTTCGGTGGTGAGTGGAGCATGTGCGAGATTGGAAGAAGTGCAAATCAGAGGATATGGAAAGTATTTGAATAAGAGGATATGCAAGGCAGTAGAGGCCAACATGATGCCAACCGTATCTAGCTCGCTTACCTCTGGTGATTGTGAATTCTTTTTCACGAGGACGATAGGGCGTTTTGATGAGAGTAGTTGCCGTTCTTCTTCGGAAGAGATCATCGCTATGCTACGTGCCATATCGATATCGCGACAGAGAAGAGCATAGGGCTTATTGATTCGTCCGGTGAGCGCATTGAGTTTTTTGCGAGTTTTTTCGTTTGTATTACAGAAGAGATGAAAGCCACCGACTCCTTTGACAGAAACAATCTCGTCATTTTGGAGCGCCTTGCTGACGTATTTGAGCATTTCCTTATCATGAAGAAACGACAGGGCTTTGCCATTTTCGTAGAGGGAAAGTGTTGGTCCACAGCGGTGACAGGCTATAGTTTGGGCATGAAAACGGCGATTAGTTGGGTTGGTGTATTCTTTTTGGCAGTCTGGACACATTATGAAATCACGCATCGTCGTAGTCGCACGATCATAAGGACTGGATTCTGTCATGGTGAAGCGTGGGCCACACGCCGTACAAGTGAGAAAAAAATAGTTATGTCGGCGATTCTGTGGATCTCCGAGTTCTTCGAGACAATCGTTACAGAGAAATACATCTGGTGGAATCTCACAAAAACCATCACCAGTACTTTCCCGAATCGTAAAGTCAGTAAATTGTGCGCTAATCGTTTCGGTCTGAAGAGTATCGATGCGCATGTGAGCTGGGAGTTGGGCAAGGATATTTTGGAAAGTTTTGGCATCATTCACGACCACCACGGCACCTTCTCCGGTATTTTGTACAAATCCCAAAAGACCAGCCTGGGTGCAGGCGTGGTGAACGAATGGCCGAAATCCAACGCCCTGAACAACACCCTTAACGGTGAAGCGAAAAAATAAGTGATCCATATTCCTTACTATACTCGTACCTTTCGCGACAACACAACCTTTTCTGCGAGCTTGAGTGAGTATTTTTGAATGAAAAATGATATCATGAAGTAGAATTTTTATTCTATGAAAATGAAACATTGGTTTTCAGATGGTCATCCCCAAAAGTACCATATTGCGTCTTTGATATTTGCAGTGATTGCTTTTGGTTTGGTAGCTACAACAACTATTTTGGCAGAAGATGGCAGTGTTGCGATTACCGCATGTTCGTACAGCTACAGTGATTGGGGGAGCTGTCAGTCAACCGGAAAACGCTCCCGTACCGTGACTGGATATTCACCGAGTGGTTGTACGAAGGTGACGCTTCCGTCTCTGACGGAATCATGTGTTTATGTGGAATCAGTGGCTCCGCAATGTGTGTATACCTATTCAAATTGGGGGCTTTGTCAGGGTAATGAAAAACAGACACGGTCTTTGCTTTCGAAATCTCCGTTGGGTTGTGAAGAATATACGCGCCCTGTTTTGGAGCAGAATTGTACATATGTAGCGGCCGTGTCTGGTGTTACGACATCATGCTTATATAGCTACAGCGCTTGGGGGAGCTGTCAGTTAACCGGAAAACGCTCCCGTACCGTGACTGGATATTCACCGAGTGGTTGTGTACAGACGAATGTGCCGTATACGGTAGAATCCTGTTCGTATAACAGTGGAGAAAGTACGACTGAAACGAAGAGCACGGTGCAGTGTGTCTATTCTTATTCGAATTGGGGGACATGTCAGATTAATGGAAAGAGGACTCGGTCACTTACATCGAGATCCCCATCCGATTGTGTAGAGTACACGCATCCAACACTGGAACAGAATTGTATTTATGATTCTAGCACCGTCGTCATGCCAAGCTCGTCAGTTCCAAACCTTTCTGAATCTCATTCGGAAACTCCACAGGCCGAGGTACGTAATCTCACTACGGATAATACTACACCCGCTTTTTCTTTTATGAACATTGTTGACGGGATGGTTTTCCGAGGAAATTATGAAATTAAAGGTGATGTACGCGGAGCCGAGAGCGTAGAATATTATCTTGTCCCGGTTGGATCTAATACATATAAGTATATTGGGAAAGGATCTCATGTTTCTGAAACGGGCTGGAGTCTGATATTTCCATCGAAAGAGTTTCCAAATGGTGAATTTTATCTTCGAGTCAAGGTAAAAAATATGTATGGTGAATATGGGAGTGGTCAGAGAAAAATTCACATTGTGAATCAAGATTCAGGAGCAACCGAAAGAGTGCCATCGGACGATGAATTTATTCCGTTTGAAATGAACAAAGCTCAAAAATTAGTTATCTTACAAAAAATGGAAGAGGAATTTCAGGTGCCAAAGAATGAAAATCCTGATGCTTCTTCGGGGGATCCGGATCAGCAGAGGAAGCACATTTTTGATTTCTGCCAAGCTCAACCAGAGAAATGTTTTCCTGAGCGCGATAGCGATAAAGATGGCTTGAGTGACATTGACGAAATTCGCTTTGGTACCGATCCGCAAGCAGCCGATAGCGATCTCGATGGATTTATCGATGGTGATGAGGTGAAGAGCGGTTTTGATCCAGTGAAGTATTCACCTGGAGATCACAGTGATCAAATGGTGTTTGAAAGTCCGAAAATGCACGGATCGGTCGCACAGAATTATGCGGTTCAGAATGTTACGATGCAGAAATCAGATACTGGTGAACAGAAACTTCGTTTGGAGGGGAAAGGACTCCCGAATAGTTTCGTCACCATTTATATTTATAGTGACCCTATCGTGCTGACCGTAAAAACAGACAGTGAGGGGAACTGGACCTATGAATTAGACAAGAATCTTGAAGATGGAAACCATGAAGCTTATGTGGCAGTTACCGATAATACAGGAAAAATAACTGCGAAGAGTGAGCCGATTGCCTTCGTGAAGATTGCCCAAGCGGTGACAGTTCTTCCTGCAGCTGAGGCGGCCGAAGCAACTCAGACTCTTCCGGTAACACAGAGTCGTACGCAGAGAGATTTGCTGTTATTGGCGGCTATTATTATCGCGGCACTTGCAGTAGCACTCGCAACTGTTGGCTTTATCAAGCATAAACGAAGTCTGGACGTTTCTGGAGAGACGAAGCTTTAGGAGAGAGTTATTGATATTGAGGATATGAAAAATCTTTTACTGAGTGGTGTTTCATTTGTGCGTGAAAATCCTCGCATCCTGTATTCTTTTGTGTTGCTTATCTTTGTTCCTGCGGCCTTCTTCTTTAATACGTATAGTTTGATTTCGAGCATAGAGCGAGATATTGATCGTATCACTCAGCGGAAGGCGGTACTGATGGAGCATGTTATCAATAGTCTTGTTTCTGAAAAAATAAGCGAAAGAGTATCCCCGCAGTCAGCTGTTGATAGTATTGTCACGGATAATCACGAGGCTCTCTCCCTTGCTATTCTCGAGCCGGAAAACGAGGGGAGCCGTTTTCGTGTCGTTGCATCAAGCAAATCAGAGTCGATTAACCAGGTGACAGATAATATCCAATATACGTTAGCCTGGAACAAATCTGATGGAATCGCGTTTCTTGATAGTGATGCGGAGGGCCGTTTTTGGCGCATTACTCATCAATTAGTTGATGTCGACGGGAATCGGGCAGGGTTGATTACTATGACATTCTCTCTACGAGATTCGGATACTCTCATCGAGAGAACGGTGAATCGTTCTTATCTTGTATTACTTGCAACCGTAGTGATTGTTCTTCTTCTTGTTTCCAATCAGGCACGTCTTTTCGGATATGTCCTCACGCTGAATAAATTGAAAGAGGTTGACGAGATGAAAGACAATCTCGTATCAATGGCAAGTCATGAACTACGTTCACCGCTCGCAGCGATTCGGGGATATCTTGAATTGCTTGAGGATAAACATATCAACTTTGATGATGAAGCGAAGCATTACCTTGAAAATATTTCTCATTCGGTGGATCGGCTCAATACATTGGTGAGCGACATGTTGGAAGTGTCTCGTCTCGAGGGGAATCGAATCCCTCTTGATTTGGTGAGCGTGGATCCGCAATCCCTTATCGCACAATCAGCGGAAGAACTTCGCTCCCAAGCGGTGCAGAAGGGGCTAGAGTTGACAGTGCTTGATGTAGAAAAAGCTGTTGTACATGCAGATGTTGAGCGGACAAAAGAAATTCTCATTAATCTGATTGGGAACGCGTTGAAATATACCGTACATGGGACTGTACAGGTGAGCGGCCGAGTAAAGGGGGAGGCTTATCTGATTACGGTAGCTGACACAGGGTTTGGTATCTCGGCTGAAGATCAGAAGAAATTATTCCAGAAGTTTTCTCGAATTCAGAATAAGGACACACAAACAATTACAGGAACCGGGCTTGGATTGTGGATTACGTATGAGTTGGCTCGTAGGATGAATGGGACAATCACCGTAGAAAGCATTGAAGGAATCGGCTCTCATTTCACGCTGCATCTCCCGTTAGAGAAATAGAGGGTAATACAAAGCATCGTCGGCACACACTACCGTGTAATTATTTATGTAAGGAATATGCATCTTCCAGATGAATTTTTAAGTAGCGGCACAGCAACAAGTTTGGCGGGGGTCGCTCTGCTGGCAGTTGGATTGGCGATGCGCAAAGTACGAAGCACTTTTCTTGAGAAAGTTCCTGTATTAAGGAGGCGTCTCGCAACTTTTCCTGACATGAAAGGTGGTCAGGGTATGAATTGGCAGAGTCGATTTTCGAAGGTAGGACAGGCAAAAATGTGGCGGTTGGCAGCGGTTGGCTCGCTGATTTTTTCTGCACAGATGGTGAATTTTCCTATCGGTGGCGGAACATCCGGACACCTGCTTGGGGGAGTACTCGCTGCGCTGATCCTGGGTCCTTTTGAAGCTCTTCTCGTGATGACCGTTGTGCTTGCGACGCAGGCATTCATCTTTGCTGACGGCGGCCTACTTGCTCTCGGGGCCAATATTTTCAATATGGGAATTGTGGGGGTAATCGGTGGGTACTCGTATTTTACATTTCTCACTCAGGACGCGCGGAATGGAGGGGGGAATTTTCTCCAGAGTGCCTTTGTTGCCGCTTGGCTTTCCGTTATTTTTGCAGCAATAGCCGCTTCATTTGAAATCGCTTGGTCAGGAATACAATCGCTCTCCACCGTATTGCCTGCGATGATGCTCACGCATATTTTCATCGGTTTAGCTGAAGGCATGATTACCGTTTTTATTCTCGCTATTCTCAAGAAGAAGAAATTCCCGCTTGCAATATTGAAAGAGGAGAACGCACATGTGGAAGAATAAGTGGAGTACAGTTTTCTTCGTGGCGCTGGTTATCGGAGGTGGGGGTGTCGCTCTTGGCTTCTTCGTCGCCGGACGGATTGGAGAAGGTGGCTGAAACACAAGGGTTCTTAGGGGAAAAAACGGCTTCATCTATCGGTATACTGGCTGATTATCAAATACCGGGAATAGAGAGTCTATCTCTCTCGACGGCACTTGCCGGAATTGCAGGCACGGTGTTTGTTTTTAGTGCGCTGTTCCTTCTTGGAGAATATCTCTACCATGCTCAAGAACAGGAGAAAGAGTAATCGAGAACATATACTTTGAATAAGCTTACATCTCTAGGATCAGGTATATGTTCAGAGGTACTTATTTCCCTAATTCAAGAAATCCAATAGAAGCGATACCGAGGAAAATTCCGGTTATTTCATAGATGGTAATGTTTTCATTGAAGTAGAAGTAGCCAACAAGAGTAAGCGTAATGATATTGAAAATGACCATGAGCATGGAAGCGACTGCGATATCTTCGTATTTGTAGCTATGCGCGAGCAGATTCATGCTGATGAGGTAGAGCAAAATTCCTCCGATATAGAGTGAGGTATAAGAGTATTTCACCCATTGCTTGAGTACAATATCTCCGATTGTGAGAAGTATGCCAGCTGTGATAGTCAGAAACATTACCATAATGAATTGACATATATGTAATAGGAAACCCTTTGTAGTATATACCAGAATGTAGGGAAGGAGCGATTTTTTATTATCTGGGGTGGGGCCTCCTTTGTTGTCTATATGATATGATGAAAATATGAAGAGGAATTTTTTTGAACGTATTTTCAATACCGAAGACTATGCCATCTTTTGAGAGAATTTCCCAACCTCGGACACCAGACATAAAACCACCTGTATCGCTTGAGAAGTCTCAGTACGAACATGAACCTCGGGTTGAGCGAATAGTGTGTTTATCTGATATTCATAATGATCTCGTGGCAGTGCAAGCGAGCTTGAGGCAACAAAATATCATCGATGCATATGGAAAATGGAAATACCCGGTGAATTTGATTATTACTGGAGATAGTATTAACAGGTATGAGCCGAATCCGGAAGTACTCAAATATTTTGCACACCTTCAAGAAACTGCGCCAGAGGGTTACTCCGTGACCATGCTTGTCGGAAATCATGAGCTTGATATATTGGTTCATGTAGCGGACGGAGAAGACGTGGGTTTAAAAGACAAGAGAATCAAATTTTTAGGATCAATGGACGTAGTGTGTAAGCGAGGGCCAGTGCTGTATCTTCATAGATACCCATCGCTTGGCTTAGTACGGGAACTTTGGCAGCAGTATACAGAACAGAATGGCAATCCAACCATGTGGAATATCAATCGTCGTTTTCATGAGGCAGTATCGACGCTTCAAGTGACTCCGGAACGGAGTAAAGCCATATTTCGGGAATGTGATGATGGAGGGGATCACGGAGCACTTGGTGGTCTTTCCCCAGAAGCGTACTACCAGAAATATGGCGTTTTGATAGGCCGATTTTTGAAGGAAATGGGGGTAACGACCATCGTGCATGGGCATAAGATACAGAAAGAAGGCGGCCAGAAGTTTGAGCAATACATACCGAGTGTGTTCATGGTGAATAACGATGTTGGGATTTCCAGCGCGAAGAACCCCGAACATCATCATCGAATAGGTTTGATCGAGATTGCCTCCGCATCGGATGCGGGCGTAGAAATTACTTGTCGGTATAAACCGAATATTAAACAAAACGGAAAAACGAAGATACAAGTAGCGACGATTCATTAAGAGGGACAAGCAGAGAAAAACGAGGTGGAGTACATCTCGCTTTTCTTTTTTATTTTGTGCTTGACATACCCTAGGGGGGGTATTATCATGAAGGTATGAGAAAGTAATAAATGACAGTTTTATGAATACGGAAAAACTCAAGCTCATTCGTCGATTGAAAATCATCGAGGGCCAAGTACGCGGTTTACAAGAAATGCTTGAAAAAGATACCTATTGCATCGATGTGATCACTCAGACTTCCTCAGTGAAGCAGGGACTGACCAATATCGAGGACAAACTCATGGAATCACATCTCGGAAGTTGTCTGATTCGGCAGATGAAAAATGGC
>JAUPUC010000088.1 GCA_030917745.1 Patescibacteria group bacterium
AGATGGGAAACTCCTCACTCAATTTCCTCTCGCTTATACCGCATGGCTGGCCAGTTTTTTTTCGCTCTTCCATCTCGATGGATTTGCTATTGCCAACAGCGTCCTCTTCGCGCTGTCTCTTCTCTCTTTTTATTTCCTCCTCCGATGCTTCCTCGAACGCCTTCTAGCGTTTTTTGGTACCCTTCTCTTCGCGACTTCATTCCTTCCGGTATGGTTCGGTAAATTCACTCTGACTGAAAATTTAGCACTCTTCCTTTTCATCTTCCTCTCTTTCTCGCTGGTTCAACTCAAACAATCTGGGCGTTTTCTCTCGTACGCAGCCGTGCTCTCCGCGGCTGGTATTTTTTGCTTCACTCGAATAGAAGGCTTCGCCATTCTCCTTGTTACCATCATCCTCCTTACTCGCATGCCAGCTGTAAGACACATATGGAAACTCTACCCAAAAAAAAGCATTATCGTCCCTATTGTTCTTCTTTTCATGACCGGCGCTGCTACTTTCTCTGAATCAATCCCATTCCTCACGGTCATACTCAAAGCCATCGGGAACTTCGCAACTGAAATAACCGCTTCCAGCTCCACATTAGTGTCCACGCATTCACCATTCATATCACTCCTCATTCTTTTCTTTCTCTACGGACTCCTCCTTACCTTCCTTCTTGGCTTCGCTGGCATTCTCTTATTCATCAAAAGAAAAGAATACACCGCGCTTATTCCTTTTTTTCTCGCTCTACCAACATTTATCTATTTTCTCTTCCCAAATATCACCCCCGACCATCCTTGGATGCTCCGTCGATACCTTGCCTCCGTATATCCCGCACTGGTATTTTCGGCTGTCGTTGGACTCTTCCTTTTCTTTCAAACAAAGAAATCTTTTCCGGCTACTTTTCCATTACACTTTCGACGGCAATTCATACTTATACTTATCCTCATCGGACTTTTTCTCTTTCAGGCATCAGCCTGGCAGAGAGGTCTTCTGACTTGGGAAAATTATAGATTACTCGAACAAACCCAAGGCATAAATGACTTCTTTGGTCCAAGAGATTTGATTCTCATCGATAGAAATGTAACTGGATCCCCTTTTGCCATGATCTCAGGACCTCTCTCATCTCTGTATCACAAAAATGCTGTATATTTTTTCAATCCAGAAGACCTCCAAAAAATTGATCGGACCCCTTATGAGCATGTCTGGCTTATCGTGCCAACAAATCAAGCAGAAACATGGATACAGGCACTCGCTGAATACACACTACGTTCTGATCATAACTTCCCGCTTGGATCAATTTCCCTTGGTTCATTTCCGATAAACCAAGGGTTCACGCCACTTCATTTTCCAGAAGCTGCGCCTTTTAGTAATTATTCTACTGTTTTTGAAATCGAATAAGTACCGTCCGTATGTCATTTCTCGAACCTTTTTTCCCGATTGCAAAAACTGAAAGAAGAAATTACCTCCTTGGACGAGCTCTTCTGTACAGCCTATGTCTCTTTGTTGTTCTCTCTTTTGTCTCTCGTATAATCTTTCCGACTATTCCTTTTTCGTTTAACTTCAATGCCCCTCAATCTGCTAAAAACACATTTCTTGACCCACGCAACGCGGGGAATCAGGCGCCCATAACCAATGGTCACATCCTGGGCGGTCAAACCATTGTCGGTAACTTTGAAAGTCCACTCACTTTTTCTGCTACTCGTATATCATTCACCCTCTCCAAAAACTTACCGGGAGATGCTCAATTTAAGGCCTCTCTCTCTCGTTCATATCGTTCATTCTTCTTCCCGATCGACGAAATACCTCTCGCTTCATTCGAACACCCTCCTCTGTATCGAGATACGGAGGGTATCTATTATGCTGAAATAGATGGAACACTGAAACGTTTTGTTTCAGGCGCAGCCTATCTCTCACATTATCCTGAATCATTTGCAATCCTGCTTCCCCCGAGTATCGAACAATCCTTACCGATTTCTTCTGACTGGATAGGCTTTCGAAGTGGCAGTCTTATTTCATTTGCTGACAGCGTATTTCTGGTAATGAGTGAGGACGAAATTAGACCATTTGGTAACCCCGATATATTACTTTCCATGGGCTATCGTTTTGATGACGTTCTTCCGGTTCATGAGGAAGAAATCGGTATCTACGAACGTGGACGAGCCCTGCGATACGGAGCACCACAATCAGATGGGACGCTTTTCCAGGATCAGGACAGCGGGGTCTATCTTCTCGTGCACAATCAAAAACTGCGGCCTATTACTTCACCGGAGTATCGGAAATTCATTCTCGAACAAACGACACCGATCATAGCATCCCTCTCTTCCCGAAATACTCTTCTCTCTTGCATCCCAGTCTCTGTCTGGTATCGTCAAAAAACATTCACCTGTGATATACCAAAAAACGCCCTCTCCGAAGAATTTGGAAATACATTTCAGTTTTCTCTTAAGAACAATTCCCTTGATGCCCCCGCGGATCTCGACATAATCACCGTGTCATTAATATCCGACCAAACAAAAGATAATTTTATTCTTTTCGCAAATCAAATGTATTCACGGTTACTCATCCGGTTCGGACAAGATATATAGATTCCTATGCGATACCCCATACTCCTTCTCCTTAAACACCACAAAATGACTCCAGTCGCTTTTGCCATTTTTACTGAATTTCTTATACTCGCCACTCTTGGATTTCTTCTACTCTGGTCACTCGAAATACTGCTTCCGACTTTCGTGTCAGCGCGTATCAATCTCCCTCTCTACCTTGGGGGTATTCTGTCCCTCTTTATTTTGCACCATGCTATTTCAGTGTGGCTTCCTCAAAAAATCAACCCCTTGAATCGTCCCTTGCGTTGGTTTCTGATAATATTCCTTGGATTTTTGAGTATTATTCTTCTGATTCTTTCTCTTCTCAAATTTCCAAGCCCCGCCATAGTCATTATTCTTTTGTTTTGTGGTTTCCTTGGATACCTGTTTCGACGAATATATTCTGCCGTATGAATATCGCTCTTCAGGTTGCCGATCTAGATGCCTCCCGCATTGATGGTACTCGCGTATATCTCTTAGAACTCTTAAAACGATTTGGCACACTCGCACCACCAGACGTACATTTTCACTTATACCATAAGAAGACATTCAACCCAGAACTGACTCCGCCCTTTTTTACCAACTATACCCTGCACTCTATCCATTTTCCAAGTCAGTGGATGCAAACCCGCTTCGCCCTCGCCATGTTTCTCTCTCGTCCTGAGAAAATATTTTTTCCCGTACAAGCAGTCCCGGTTTTTCTCCCAAAAAAATCCCATGTTACAATTACTGTCCATGATCTTGCTTTCAAAAAATACCCCGAGACTTTCACGCGGACTACTCGTCTCAAACTTAACTTCCTCCTCAATCGTGCTATTGCTCGCGCCCAACACATTATCGCTGTTTCCGAGGCAACCAAGGATGATTTATTCATCTTTTTTCCCTGGCTCCCAAAAAACAGAGTACACGTCATCCATCACGGGTTCAATCGTGAACGCTTTGAAACACGACTCCTGAAACAAGAAAAAGATTCTCTTCTCAATACCTATGGTCTTCATGATCAATCATACATTCTCTATGTCGGGGCACTCCAACCTCGCAAAAACCTTGCCCGTCTCATCGAAGCCTTCGCTCTCTTGAAACAAGATGTCCCAAGCGCCAAACTTGTTCTCGCTGGTGAGCGAGCTTGGTTATCCCGGGAGATTTTTGTAGCCAAAGAACGATCTCCCTATCGTGATGATATTTTTATCCTCGGAAAGATTCCCTCTGCTCATCTTCCCGCTCTCTATCAGGGTGCTCGTTGTTTTGCTTTCCCTTCACTCTACGAAGGATTTGGACTGCCTATTCTCGAAGCCTTTGCTTCCGGAGTTCCAGTCCTTACCGCTAACAATTCTAGCCTTCCTGAGGTTGCGGGAGAAGCAGCATTATTTACAGATGCCTTCGACACTCACATGATTGCCACACAACTCACTCGCCTCTGGAAGGATGAGGCCCTCCGGCAATCACTCATAAGGCAAGGCGAGGAACGTTTGAAGAAATTCTCTTGGGATACCTGTGCACAAGAAACCCTCTCCCTTATTCTTGAACGCGAATATCACGCTTGAGCTCCTTGCTTCTGCATCCGTAAAAGCTCAAGAGGTGGAGTAAATCGCATATTCTCTTCTAATACCTCAAAATTTTCAATCATATAACCTCTTTCACGAAAAAATTCAACAGCTTCCGAGATCACACGCTCCGGCGCGCTTGCTCCAGCACTTATCCCGATA
>JAUPUC010000049.1 GCA_030917745.1 Patescibacteria group bacterium
AAATAAAAAAACTGCCCCCCCACTCAGGAAGGACAGCTTTTTTCTTTGACGCGAACAGACTACATCATACCACCCATACCGGACATATCTGGCATTTCCGGCTTCTTCTCTTCCGGTAAATCGACAACGGCTGCCTCAGTCGTCAGAAGAAGAGCGGCGACTGAAACTGCATTCTCAAGCGCGGTCCGAGTCACTTTGAGTGGGTCAATAATACCCGCTTTCACCATGTCTTCTTCATAGACATTCTCTTTGGCATTATAGCCATAATTGACGCCCTTCGCTTCAATAACTTTGTTGAGTACAACTGCCGCGTCCTGTTCACCGGCATTCATCGCGATCTGCTTGAGCGGTTCATTGAGTGCCTTGAGAAGGGCTTCATAACCAGAGTTATATTCATGGTTATTGGTTTTTTTCTTTGCGGAAAACTCCACCGCTACGGAAGCAGCAGCCTTCACAAGAGCAGTTCCTCCACCAGCCACGATGCCTTCTTCAATGGCTGCTTTGGTCGCATTGACTGCATCTTCCATCTTATGTTTCATGTAGGTCAACTCTGTTTCGGTTGCCGCGCCAACACGAATAACCGCGACACCGCCCGCCAATTTCGCCATGCGTTTCTTCAATTTCTCACGATCATATTCGCTCTTTGATTTATCAATCAACGCCTTGATCTCATTGACTCGTGTTTCAATATCTTTTTTCTTCCCCTTCCCACCGACAATCGTCGTATCATCCTTGGATGCAATCACTTTCTGAGCCTGACCCAACATAGCTACTTCGGTCGCTTCAAGCTTCATGCCTTTCTCCTCAGAAATCACCTGTCCGCCAGTCAGGAGTGCGATATCTTGGAGAATAGCCTTCCGACCCTCGCCAAAATCTGGTGCCTTGACTGCTAGCACATTGAGCACACCGCGGATCTTATTCACCACCAAGGTTGCAAGTGCTTCACCATCAATATCTTCCGCCAAAATGACGATATCTTTCTTCCCCAACTGCGCCAATTTCTCCAATACCGGGACAATTTCAGTGATAGCAGAAATTTTCTTGTCCGTGATGAGAATATATGGACTCGCGACTTCCGCCGTCTGCGACTCAGCACTGGTCATAAAGTACGGTGAGATGTAGCCCTTATCAAAATTCATGCCTTCAACGATTTCCTTTGAGAGACCCAATGTTTGCGATTGTTCGGTCGTCACGACTCCATCTTTGCCTACCGCCTCCATTACGCCAGCAATCATTTCACCCATCTCAACTGACTCGGCTGAGATAGTCGCCACCTGAACAATAGATTTCTTATCTTTAATCGGTTGTGAATTTTTCTTCAGAGCCTCAATCACAGCCACCTTAGCTGCTTCCATTCCGCGCCGAATACCCACTGGGTTAATACCGGTCTCTACAAACTTAAGTCCCTCACGAGCCAGTGCCTGCATGATCACCGTCGAAGTAGTGGTTCCATCACCAGCAATATCGTTTGTCTTTTCGGCGACTTGTTTGATCAATGACGCACCCAGGTTTTCAAAATTGTCCTTCAATTCAATTTCCTTAGCAATCGTCACGCCGTCATTCGTAATAGTTGGACCACCATAACTCTTGGAAAGAATGACATTTCGACCCTTCGGTCCAAGCGTTACCTTAACCGCATCCGCCACCTTGTCGATGCCCACTTTCATACTCCGTCGTGCTATCGCACTATACGCAATCTGTTTCGCCATAGTATTCTTGTTAATCCATTTATTATTTAGCACTCTCTATTATAGATTGCTAATTCAAGACATGTCAAGATATGCCTCATTCCCCAGAAATTGACAGGAAATTCTCTAAAAAAACCAGACTAAAAGCAAAACCGCCTTTCTCTTCAAGAGGCATACAGACCCTGAACAGCCCACGAGCGAGAACATACTATTCGTACCGAAGCGCTTCCAAAGCATGAATTTTTGATGCGCGCATAGCGGGGAAGATCCCGGTAATCAATCCAAGGAAAAAGATAAACACGATGATAGAGACCACAAACGCTGAGGGGAGCTGCACAAAATTCATGCTCGAAACCCCGTATTTCTCTGCCAGCAAATTCACACCTGTATTGATGCCTTTTGCTCCGCCATAACCAAACAGAAGTCCGAGCGATCCACCAAGGAAACTAATCAGAAAGGCCTCAAAAATAAACATCTTGAATATATCTGATCTTTTTGCTCCGAGCGCTTTGAGAATACCTACCTCCTTTGTTCTCTGGAGCAAAGAGACACTGAGCGTGTTCAACATACCCATCGCTGAAATAGACATGATAATCACTCCAAAAACAATCAGGATGCCGCGCACGATAGAAAAGAACGAATTAATATCTGCGATGGTATCCACGATACTTTCCGTCACAAAAGCAGTCTGCTCGATCTGTAAGCGTACCGATTCAATAGTAGATTCGTCCTCTACCCTTGCCTTCGCGAATTGACCAGCAACATTGCCATAACGCCCCTGTATAACCTCAAGCGGAATATAGGCATACACCGCGTCATCTCTCGCCTGATCCTTCGCAATCCCAACAATCTTCAGTGTATTTTGACTCTCATCAATCACTATTTTGCTTTCTCCCTCTCCAAGATCAGACGCAATCATGTCACTCGTTACAACAGCACTATACTCAATCTCATTACCTATACTATCATCAGGATTCTCGTACCCGAGCAAAGAAGCCAACTTCGGCGTGACCAAAATCCCATTAGGAACAGCGAAGAGCTCGTCCCTTGTTTCCTGACGAATATCCGTCCGAGCAAGATCGAGAAAATGGCGACTAATCGCATTAAGAGTCACATCCGTCTGGGAATCACCATTCACGAATTTTCCTCCGACACTGGCACGAACTTCAATTTCTTTGATACCCGCAATATTTCTCATCTTGTTAATAGCCGTCTTATCCAGTAAGGCAAAGCTCTCCAGACTCTTATTGCTGATATCAATAATGTCACTTGGATTATTCTTCGTCACTTCACGGATTACCATGCCTTGTACCCCGAATCCCAACGCGATAAGAAGCGTAATAATGCCAATGCCGATAGCCACTCCGCCAACGGTCAAAATAGATCGCATGCGATTCGCAAACATATTACGCCATCCAATAAAAAGGACGGACGAAAGGAGCATGTGTGAAAAATGGATGTCCGGGGAAAAAGCAATTTTTGCTCCTCCGAGAGGAATCGTGTTCCCCGAAGTAGCCCCTTCTTTTCCTTTTGTTCGAGAGAAAAAACTCATAGGGTTTGGGTTGTTTCTTGCATGGCTTGCTGAACCACGTCTTCGTCAATCACACCAATAAATTGCTGGTTGATAGCATCAGAGGTTACCTTACCATCAACCATATTGATAATTCTAGATCCAAACTTATACTGATCCATATTATGCGTCACCATGATAATCGTAATCTGAAATTGCCGAGAGATATTCCCAACCAAGCTCATCAGCTGCTCTCCTGCTTTGAGATCAAGGTTTCCGGTTGGTTCGTCAGCGATAATAAACTTGGGATTCAGAAGAAGAGAACGGGCCAGTGCGATACGCTGCTGCTGACCACCAGACAAGTCAAACGGACGATGATTCGCCCATTTCCCCATTCCCACGAGTTCAATTAATTTTGCGGCAGTGGTGATACTCTCACTGAAGGTTTTTCCCGCGATTACTCCTGGTATCGCAATATTTTCGATTACGGTCAGGGACTTGATCCAAAACGGTTGCTGAGGAACAAAGCCGATATATCTATTCCGAAAATTCGCCCTCCAGTTCTTGGTCTTCGCCCAAATATCTTCTGTCTCGATAAAGACCGTTCCCTCGGTCGGACTTTCAAGTCCGTAAATCGTGTGCAAAAGCGTTGACTTACCACAACCGGATGGACCAACCAACAAGACAAATTCCCCTCGATGAATTTCAAGATCAATGCCAAACAAGACGGGAATATCCTGCTCACCAACGTGAAAACTTTTTTTGAGTCCTGTGACTCGGATAACAATTTCTTTCTCTTCTTCAGGCATTTTTTTCGCTTTTTATGTTCCCACTCTGTCTCCATCGAAAACATTCACCCCTGATGACAAAAAGGGTGCCTGCTCTTCTTTATAGTATACCACTAATTCGCTCCTAATTCCCACCAAGCCGCGACATCCATCCGAAATTATTCAAGAATGTTCTTGTAATAACTTCGGTAGCATTCGCTTTAGACTGTTCTACAGGCACCGTTGATGGATCGGTCACGGTTTTGTTGCCCGCTTCATCGTAAACCTCTGCTTGATAACTATAAACGTCCCCTGCTTCAGCTGGGATAGTAATAAGATGATAGGTGTTGAGAGCATCATCATTGGTTGATTGCTCAAATGACTTGGTCACGATGCCCTTGGCATACACCACATGGAGGCGGGAAGGTTCATCAGTTTCAATCTTGATATACACGCTTGCCTGCGCATTATTCCCTCGTCCTGACACGCGACCCATCGCCTTGTTTGAAAGCACCTTCGGTGGACGCGAGTCTGTACGCGTAGTGATCTTCTGTTCAAAAGGCTTCGCTTGAATATTATGTATGTCCATTCCAGTAATGGTCACCGTGTATTCGACGGCCGGATCCAGATCAGAGATTTCTGCGGAATGTTCCGTCCCCAGTTCCTCGGTCAAATACGTGTGATTCTCAGAACTACCGGCTGATTTATAGTATACGAGAGTTGAGGTTGGCACATTGGTCGTATAGGAAATCACGATAGTCGGCAGATCAACATCTTCCTTGTTTTCTAGATCGGAAGAGCGT
>JAUPUC010000004.1 GCA_030917745.1 Patescibacteria group bacterium
TGACTTCCCTGCAAAGCAAATACAATCAATACGAGAGTACCAATAAGTGGTATTAAACAAAGTAAAAGCCACCACCCGCTTCGATTCGTATCATGTAATCGACGTACTCCGACTGCTAAAGAAGGGATGCAAATAGCAAGCGCGTACAGTAAACCAAGAAACTTCGTACCCATGATACCCTCGAAAATTCCCAACACGATCAGAAACAAAAGATTTACCCCAAAAAACATCCAGTACTCTCGCCGACTTGCTCTCCCTTGAAAATCCGCATATTTTTTCCACACTTCGAGATACTCATCCATAGCTCTTCTACTTTCTTATTTAAATAATGCCAGAAAACTGACTGAAATAATGAAAAATATTTTTTCTATTATACCATTTCGCCTCCCCTCAAGACAACACTTTTATTCTCCACTCCACGTCACCTCGGTACAACTCCCCTTGGCTGGATACCAACTCGTCGAAGAAATTCCTGGTGATTCATGGGTCAAGATACCGTGAAGCTGCTCGAGCGGATCACCGTGCGACACAATAACCACCGATTGACCGGTATAGTGTTTCGCGAGATCACTCAAGAAACGCTGAAGCCTCCCTCTCATATCAATAAAACTCTCTACACCGTCTTTCTCATCCGGACTAATGCGCATTTCTGGATTTGGATACTTGTCAAAAAAAAGCTGTATTGGTTTTTCGTTAAAAATTCCCAAAGTAGTCTCGTGCAGACGATCATCGATATCAACTCGAATTCCCGTGGCTTCCGCAATAATCGCTGCCGTCTCACGAGTGCGCAAAAGTGGTGAGCTGATAATAGCAGCAATGGGCTTATCCTTGAGCGATTCCGCGACCACCTGAATTTGCGCTTTCCCCTGCTCGGTCAAATGTCGCTCAGTGATTTCAGGCAAGGAGGAACCCACACCGAGTACATTGTGCTCAGCTTCTCCGTGTCGAACCAAATAGAGTTTCATCGAGAAAGTCATACGTCTCTTTGTTTCAAAAAATTATCGCCAGGCAGAATACACATCCAGACCTACGGCAGCAATAAAAAAGAGCGCTACTGGTCCAATAATCTTAAAAGCAAAGAAAAGAACCTGCCCGCCCAAGCCTCTTGGTCTGGCGTATTTTTCCCGATATTTTTTAGGTAATCTCTGAATCATGCTTTTTGTTTTTTCTACATACTCTCCGGCGCAGCGACCCCAATCAAATGGAGAGTTTCACCCAACACCAGAATAACACTTTTGACCAAACGAAGGCGAGCTTCTGACAACGAACGCTGATCAACATCGATCACCCGACAAGCATCATAGAAAGAATGAAATCGATCAGCCAAACGAATGGCATATTGTGGCAAATGATGAACGGTGTAGTGTTCGGCCGTTTCAGCTATCAGATCAGGAAACGAGAGTAGTTCAGCCAATAAAAGACGTTCTTTCGGATGCGTCAAAAGCGAGACATCACCTCGTTCAACATCAAATCCCAGAGACTGAGCCTTGCGGAGAATACCTGAGAGTCGGGCATGCGCATACTGAGCATAGTAGACTGGATTTTTCTGCGATCGTTCTTCAGCCAAACCAAGATCAAAGTTCATGTGCGTATCAGGGCTGTACATAAGAAAGAAAAATCGAGCCACATCTGCACCCACTTTTTCAATCAACTCATCGATGGCAACCACATTGCCAGCTCGTTTACTCATACGGACCTCTTCACCATCTTTCATCAGGCGCACCATCTGAACAAAGACAAAATCAAAACGTCCGACGAACCCCAACGCTTCCGCTGCAGCCCGCAGACGAGCCTGGTATCCGTGATGGTCAGCTCCGAGCGTCAAGATAAAACGAGTAAAACCCCGTTCCATTTTGGAAAGCAGATACCCACAGTCAGAAGCGAAATAAGTTCGAGTACCATCACTCTTCACCAGCACCCGATCCTTGTCATCACCAAATTCCGTTGTTTTAAGCCAAACGGCAGACTCTAATTCATAAGTCAGATTTTTTTGTTGCAAAAGCACAAGCGCTTTGTCAACGTATCCCTGCTCAACGATATCCCGCTTCTCGGAAGTAAATACTTCAAAATAAATACCCATTTGTTCGACCAATGTCGGCTGTATGTATGTACGTACAATAGATTCTGCTGCCCGCTCACCAATCATACGAGCATCCTTCTCTTGATTCACACCATTGACTATCAACTCCTGATGGAGCACCTCGATATACTCTCCTGCGTACACCGCCTCATCATCTTGAAGAACGCTGTGTCCGAGTTTCACTACCTGTTCACCAGCGTCATTGATGTAATACTCATTCGTCACCTCATACCCCGCCTTACGCAAAACGCGGGCCAATGTGTCGCCAAAAAATCCCCCCCGTCCATTCCCCAAGTGAAGAGGCCCTGTTGGGTTAGCAGAAATAAATTCATTATTCACCTTTTGCCCCCGTCCAATATCCGTACTCCCATACAAATTCCCCTGTGTGAGAATAGTGTCGACAATCTGTCCAAGCGTTTTCTGGGACAGAAAAAAATTCAGATGTCCCGGACCAGCCACTTCAATCTTTTCAAAAATCTGCTTCTCTGCATCATTTTGAAGCATCACCTCTCTCAAAATTTCTGCCACAGCACGCGGATTTTGTCCGGCTTGTTTCGCTATCATTAAGGCGATATTCGACGTATATTCTCCGAATAGCGCTTCCTCCGGTCGATTCACCTGAAAGTGAGGTAATTCAAAAACAGCCAATGAGCCCTTTTCCTGAGCCATGTTTATAGCCTCTCTGATTGTGGAAGTCAGGTGTATTTTCATACCCCTATCGTAGCGCACCCGAGCCAAAAAGCCAATTCTCCACTTATACTCTACTCTGCACGAATCTCAAAAGAGTACATACCCATGCTACACGCGCCCTGAAGTATTCCTGGCTTGAGAACACCCAAATCAACCTCGGTCACACCAAATGGAGAAAGTGACTGACTCACATTGAGACTCGGGATACGCACCTGAGAAGAGCAGTCGAAGGTACTCTCCGTACGAAGACGCAGTATCGTTGGTATGCCAGCCTTGACAATGCTCACGCGCGGCTCATAGCCGCCCTTCGCTCGAATCTCAATATATTGCTTCCCCTCGCTTTCGGTCACATTCTTCACATCTTCTCTGTCATTTATGAGAACTTGATTCTCACCTGAGAAAAATAGCTGCTTCACAAAATACCCGACAATAAACAGAGAAACAACCACCAGTATCCAAAAAAATATTTTCATAGGATTTTCATTTGATTATTATTTACTTGCATACTACAGATTAAACATCGGCGGAAAAACTCCGATAGAAACCAGACTGCCATACAAAGCGAAAAGCGCGAAGGTAATCACAACCAATCCAGCTGTTTTGAAAAAAATACTCATATGCGCTCCCGAACGTATACCGAGTGAACCAAAACTGAGCAGGGAGAGCACAGGTAAAGTTCCTAGAGCAAAAATAAACATCGTTAATGCCCCCGTGAGAAAACTTCCCGTCGACAGCGTATACAACTGCATTGACTGAGTAAAGCCGCAAGGCAAGAAAAAGGTCACTGCTCCAAGAAGAAATGGCGTAAAACGATGATTAAAATCCTTCAGTTGATATACCCGCTCCGCAATACCTTTTGGTATTCCTAATTGGACTATTCTTGTCCACGAAAAAATATCCAGAAGATTCAGCCCGAGAAGAAGCATGATCAAACCAGTGAGTGCACTCAAAACAAAAGTCCCTGTTACGCTCAATGTGAAATGTGACCCCAGTGCGCCGATCATTCCACCGAGAACGAAAAAGGCTATCAGGCGACCTACATGGAACCAAATTTGTGGTCTTATCGTGTCACCATTTTTTGCAAAACTCGCCGAAACAGAGAGTGCGAGGCCACCAACCACCGCAAGACATGAGGAAAGCGATGCAACAATGCCAATAAGAAATGCGACTTCATATGACATCTCTTTCACATTCACCAGATTGACGATGCCCGCCTTCTGGAGAAAGACAAAAAATCCAATAAAGAGCAGAGCCGAAGGAACAGCCCAGAAAAAATCAGACCATTTCCTCTTCTCTTCTTGTCGTTCGACAGAAAGATGATACCCGTGTTTCACGAGAAGTTCATTGAGCTCGAGAGCCAGCTTCTCTGGTGACATCAATCCGAAGTCTCCCTGTACTTCTACCAGTCGCATTCCAAGATTTGATTTTGCAGAGATGACTTGTGGGTGCTCACGAAGCTCATCTTCGGTCAGGAGAATACATGCCTTACAATGCATGCCGGTAATATGGAATATGTATGTCTTGATATCGGTCATATTGTTGAGATTGTTCTTTATAATTTTTTCCCTTTCAAGCGCAAGGCATTACTCACCACGGTCACACTCGAGAAGGCCATTGCAAGACCCGCAAAAGCGGGACTCAAAAACCAACCAAAAATCGGATAAAAAATCCCGGCCGCAAGTGGAATACCGATGACATTAAAGACAAACGCGAGAAAGAGATTTTGTTTGATGCCAGTCAGTGTCATCCGAGACAATCGAATAGCCTTCACGAGTTTCCTGATATCTCCATGGAGCAAAGTAATACCAGCCGATTCAATCGCTGCATCAGTACCGGTCGCCATAGCGATACCGATATTCGCCTGCGCGAGTGCCGGTGCATCATTAATTCCATCTCCCACCATCGCTACAATATTCCCTTCTCCTTGAAGACGTTTAATGGCCGAAAACTTATCATCCGGTAATGCTTCTGCGATAATCTCTCGAATACCTACCTGCTCGCCAATATAACGAGCCACTCGTTCGTGGTCTCCCGTCAACATGATGACTCTCAACCCAAGTTTGTACATTTCTTCTACAGCCCGACGACTTTCCTTCTTTACTTTGTCTGTGACAAAAAAGACGCCAAGGACTTTTTCTTGAGAACAAAGAACCAGAGGGATTTTCCCTTCATTTGCTTCTTGATTCAATGCATCTTCATCCATCGAAAATCCCCGCTCCTTCATCCATCCAAAACTTCCAAAAGAATACGTTTCTCCGGCAACCGTCCCCATTACACCCCTCCCTCTTTCTACCGTGAAATCACTCACAGGCAGGAGGGGTGTATTTTTTTTCGTT
>JAUPUC010000094.1 GCA_030917745.1 Patescibacteria group bacterium
AATAGTTCAGTGAAATATTCACCGATTACGAGGTCACGTCTGTTTGTTCCATGTGGAACAAACTAGAATGAAAGATATCTCCAAATATTCCTTGAATCCATATTGTTCCACGTGGAATAGGGAAAAACATATAAATTAATACAAAATTTGACTTTATTATTATTTTATTTTATAATCTTAAATTAAACAAGTTCCGACTCTCTTCCTTCTCTAGGGAGCTGCTTTTTACCGAGTCAAAGATTAGCTTTTCCACTTGTAATCAAAGGTTTTTTCTAGAGAGGTTGACTCTTCGGGAAAGATTTGCCATATTATATTGGTAATTGAGAGAGGCTTTTGGGCCATTAGCTCATTTGGTAGAGCGCTCCCATGGCATGGGAGAGGTGACCGGTCCGAATCCGGTATGGTCCACACCGCAAAAAAAATCATGTTTTGGCTTAAAAAAGCCACTCTATCAACAAACCATTGTTCTTCTCCTATCAGGAAGTGCACCGCCAGAAAAAAGAGTTTCGTTACTCTGAAGAATAAAGAGGCTCTCATAAGCCATTCTATAATCAACTAGGCGCCTATTACATCTTCTCCTCCTTAAGATTTCTTATTCCCCGTAGCCCCCGTAGTTCAATGGATAGAACAAATCCGTCCTAAGGATGAAATAGAGGTTCGATTCCTCTCGAGGGCACCGAAAACTAGGATACAGAACCAGAAAAGCACTCTCAAGCAATTTTAATACTTATTTCCATGGCACACCGCGTTGAAAAAATGAATAGCTTGGTCAGGGAAATCTTTGGTGAGTTACTCGATCAGGAAATCTCTCTCAAACAGGGGGTACTTGTGACTATCGCTAAGGTTGACACCACTCCGGATCTTCGGTACACTCGTGTATCGGTTTCTGTGTTTCCTGAACAAGAAGAAAACTACGCTCTCGTAACGCTTCGACACGAACAAAATCGCCTCCAGAAAGCACTCAACGCTAAACTCTCAATGAAAATTCGCCCGCGAATCCTGATAGAATCCGATCATACGGAACAATCTGCAGATGTTATCGAAAAGCTTCTTATTGAAATCAAGCAAGAAGCAGGGGATAAATGATACCTATGTACTGTGTATTCAGCGCATCGTGAGTCAAATACCGCATCTGATACAGGAAGAAGCAAAGCGGAAACCTCTCCCAATTATGCGCGACTTCTCCAAAGAATGGAAAACCCTCCGATATGTGACAGATAATGCCTCTCGCGTGCTTCTCTTCGCTCATTCTCGACCAGATCCTGATACCGTGGGTGCAAACATAGCTCTCAAATACTTCCTCGAACAGACCGGGAAAAAAGTCGACATTGGATGTTTCGACGCTTTTCCTCAGAACCTGCATTCTCTTTTTGAAGCTGAATTCCTCCACCCTGATCTTCTCAATCTTGATTCTTACGATGCTATTATTGCTTGTGACAGTGTAGATCGAGGCTTTGATAAAGTACTCCCTCGACTCAAGTCAGAAACCGTGACGGTGCTCATTGATCATCATCCGGACATCTCACTCTCAGGAGATGTCGTCATTATTGATCCAGAATACTCTTCGAGTTCTGAGCTCGTATATCTCTTTCTGCAGTCAGCTGGCGTAACACCTACTAAACCAATAGCTACTGCGCTACTCCTAGGTCTCATGTTTGATACTGGGGCCTTTCAACACGCCAATGTCACCGCACAGGTCATGCGTATTGCCTCAGAACTCATGCAATACGGCGCACCAGCCAATAAAATTGCCGAGCTTATTTTTTCAAAAAAGAAGGTAGCCGCACTTAAACTATGGGGGAAAGCCTTCGAACGAGCTCGTCTTCATCCACACAGCGGCCTTCTCACCACTATTATCACCCAGCAAGATGTTGATGAGTGTGAAGCAATGGTAGATGATATCTATCAAGTGACCACCATCTTGAGCGCCGTCCCTGAAGCAAAGTATGTACTCGTGCTTTCCGAGAGAGATGGGGGGATGGTGCGCGGGAGTCTCCGATCGCTTGAGCACCACGCGGTCGATGTATCAGCTATTGCCAAAACTCTGGGTGGGGGCGGACATAAGCTCGCGAGTGGCTTTGAGGTTCCAGGAAAAATTATTGAAACAGACTATGGATGGCAAGTGATTCCAAAATCACTTTGAAATTCTCATTTCAATACCACCTTCCATTGTCATTAAAATGCATACCCGTACATAAAAAAACAATAATTTCCAAAAAGAGCTATGAAAAAGGAAAAAGCCCTTGAAGAAATACACACTCGACACTCCCTTATCTGCCAATGCGCTCTTCGTGATACGGCCACACGTGCTGTCTGGGGGAATGGCAACGCGGATGCTGACATCGTTTTCATCGGAGAAGCCCCCGGCAAGAAGGAGGATCAGGAGGGTATTCCTTTCGTTGGATCAGCTGGGAAATTTCTCAATGAAATGCTTGCTTCTATTGCACTCCGTCGAGAAGATATTTACATCACCAATACCGTAAAATATCGACCGCCCAATAATCGAGACCCGCTCCCTCAAGAGAAACTCGATTGTAGGGCATGGCTTATCGATGAGATTTCGCTCATCAATCCGCTGCTCATTATTCCGCTCGGTCGCCATGCACTCGAGTATTTTCTTCCGAATGCACGCATCTCAGAAGTACACGGGCAACTTTTTGAAACTACACTGTCTGATTTCGGAAAACGCGCCATCGTTCCGCTGTATCATCCAGCAGCCGCACTCTACAATGGCGGTTTGCGCGCCACCCTCAAAGAAGACTTTTTGCTCATCCCAAAGTTTCTCGCAACTCTCCGAAAATCAGCCTAGAGAGAATTTGTCGTCTTGTGTGGGCCAGGTGGGACTCGAACCCACATGCTTGTTCAGCACAACATTTTAAGTGTCGCGTGTATACCAATTCCACCACTGGCCCAAAATAAGAGGCTTCTGTGAAGTTATACAGGATTCTCCCCATCAATACCTGTGCATAACTGAATCTATCATCTGAGGTCCGAGGCGGAATTGAACCGCCGTGAAAGGTTTTGCAGACCTGCGCCTAACCACTCGGCCATCGGACCAACTACTCTGATGTGTAGTGTATCGAAAGGGGAGACTTGCGTCAATAAAAGGAAAAATCCTCCCTGATGGGAGGATTTTTCGCGTCTTCGCTTTTTTTCTTTATTCTACGACGTATGCTTCAAGTGTCTTTCGCCCAAAAGCAAACGCCTCGCTCTTTGTTTGCATATAGATATCCACATGATTTCCCTTGATAGCGCCTCCGCGATCTTCACAACGACGTTCACCGATACCATCAATGTAAATTTTGGCACCAAAAGGGAATGATGGTGGACAGGCAAGCGTTCGGTTCTCCTCTACCTGAAGTCCAGAAGAGGTTACTCCGTTGCTCTTTCCACATTCATCCGCGGCAGCCGTATATGCCGAAGCATTGATGACGAACTTTTCTTTTGGTAGCATCGCCCACTTGTCTGCTTGTTTCTCTTTCCAACGTTCAAGCACGATGTCTTCTTGTGTCAGTGACTCCTGAACGAGAGCATCATTCTTCTTTCCAAAACTCCAGTCGAGCAAAAATGGGTCGCTCGAGAAGCTATAATTTTCAAACGGGAGCTCATTTTGTGTATTATTTTGGTCATTTGTTTGGGCGTGGACGGGGATTATCGGAGTTATCAACAGGATACTCAGGATAGT
>JAUPUC010000030.1 GCA_030917745.1 Patescibacteria group bacterium
ATATTTTCTTCCAAAAAACATCTGATTCTGCCAGAATACGGTTCGAATCAATACATGAATTAGATGCATGAGTAGTATAGGGTGAGAATCCCCTTTTGTCAAAGAGCGTTTCGTGCTATCATTGTCAATGAAAACTCTCAAAAAAAGCAAAAATGCCCTATCGACCTATAGTACTCATCGTGCTCGATGGTTGGGGAATCAGCAATAATGTCGCGGGGAATCCTATCCGCGAAGCTATTCTTCCAACTTTTGATAAACTCAATCGTTTCTACCCGATGACTACCCTTCAGGCCTCGGGTATTTCTGTCGGTCTCCCATGGAGTACATCCGGAAACAGTGAAGTCGGACACATGACCATTGGAGCCGGTCGTGTCATTTATCAAAATCTCCCACGCATCGCGCTCTCCATCCAAGATGGCTCTTTCTACAAAAACGAGGCTATCGTTGCTGCCACCAAGCACGTCAAAGAAAAAGGGAGTCGACTCCATGTCATGGGACTCATCAGCTCTGGATCGGTACATTCACACCGAGAGCATCTCTCCGCTATTCTTCGTCTTGCAAAACAAGAAGGCCTCTCAGAAGTCTCTATCCATGCCTTTACTGATGGCCGTGATTCTCCTCCAACTTCTGGTGCCCAACATATCAAGGAACTCGATCGGGTCACTAGACTCATTGGTATTGGCAATATCGCCAGTATTTCTGGTCGAAACTTCAGCATGGATCGCAATAATAACTGGGATCGTATCGAAAAATCCTATCGAATGCTCACCGAGGGAAAGGCTGAAACGACAGAAGATCCGGTTGCCGCTATTGAACACTCCTACACGAAAGAGATTACCGATGAATTCATCGAACCAACCATCGTAAACTCGGAAAAAAATCCATTCATCCCGATCAAGGATGACGATGCCGTGATTTTTTTCAACTTTCGTGAAGACCGTGCACGAGAACTCACCAAAGCTTTTGTGACACCCGAGTTTGAAGGATTTGAACGCGAATACCTGGAAACATTCTTTGTCACTATGACCGAGTACGAGCGAGGTCTCCCCGTGCATCTGGCATTCCCTCCAGAAGAGGTCTCCAATAGCCTTGGAGAAACTATCAGTCTCGCGAACAAAAACCAACTCCGTATCGCTGAAACCGAAAAATACGCACATGTCACCTATTTCTTCAATGGTGGGAAAGAAAAAGCATTCCCGGGGGAAGACCGGATGTTAATCCCCTCTCCAACCGTAGCGCATTTTGATGAAGTTCCCGAAATGAGCGCCCCTCAGGTCACTGACAAGCTCATCGAAATGATTGAGAAAAACGAATACGATTTTATTCTCGTCAATTATGCCAACGCCGATATGGTTGGACACACAGGAAACGAAGAAGCCACCATCATTGCCTGCCAGGCAACCGATAAAAGTCTTTCCATTCTCATTCCTGTTGTCCTCAAACACAATGGTGCCATACTCATCACTGCTGATCATGGAAACGCTGAAGAACTCAAAAACCTTGAGACGGGAGAGATCGATACCGAACACTCAGTGAATCCTGTTCCGCTCTGGTTTATCACGCCAGACAATCACCGAGAGAAATCAACTGATGAAATGGTACGAGAACAAAATGAAATCCGCGGCCTCCTGTCTGACGTCGCTCCCACAATTCTTGATCTCATGGAAATTAAGAAACCAACAGAAATGAATGGCACGAGCCTCCTAAAGCTCTTCCAATAGACCATCAGCCTCCGCACAACAATAAAGAGAATCCAGAACGGATTCTCTTTATTGTTCTTCGTGAAAACTTTGGAAATCGAAACTTAATATACCTACTCAATCATCCGGTCAACGATACCGTAAGCCACAGCTTCTTCGGCTGACATAAAATAATCACGGTCCGTATCGCGTTCAATCTTCGCGAGCTTCTGTCCTGTATGTTTGGCCAAAATTTTATTCAATCGATCTCGTGTTTTCAAAATATGCCGAGCATGAATATCAATTTCCGTCGCCTGTCCCTGCGCTCCGCCAAGCACCTGATGAATCATGACTTCGCTATTTGGAAGCACCATGCGCTTGCCTTTCTTCCCAGATGCAAGGAGGAGTGCAGCAGCCGACGCAGCCATACCAACGCAAATCGTCTGCATATCTGCTTTCACATACTGCATCGTGTCGTAAATCGCGAGAGCTGATGTCACCGAGCCACCAGGGCTATTGATATACATCTTAATATCCTCCTTTGGATTCTGTGAATCCAAAAAGAGGAGCTGCGCGATAACCGCATTGGCTACACCGTCATCAATCGGTGACCCGATAAAGACAATCCGATCAAGGAGAAGACGTGAGTAAATATCATACGCCCTTTCTCCAAAACTCGTCTTCTCGACCACCATGGGTATGAGATAGTTATTTTGCATACAGTATCATTCGGATACGATTTAACACCCTCTTCAATGAGGATATTTCTATAATTTTTCAAGCATTTCAAATACCTTTTCATTTCGGAGTCGACCACGAGTAGCAGTATACAGTCGTTCCAGATCGATATTTTTTTCCGCATCTTGAACACGTTTGTACTGCTGCAGAACGACATTCATCTCTTGCTCCACATCTTTTGAATCAATCTCAATTTGATCATCCGAAGCGAGTTTTTCGAGAATCAAGCCGGCAGCAAGTCTTTTCTTCGCCTGTTCAAGCCAATCTTTTTTCAGTGTCTCGAGTGACTTTCCTACCCGTTCGAGATACTGTTCAAAGGGCATACCCATGTTTTCAACCTGCAACTGAAATTCAGAAGCCATACGATTCTGTTCTTCCTCGATCAGGATCTCTGGAAAATCAATAGAAGTATCCGCTACCAAAACATCCAACAATGCCGTCCGGCTCTCTTCCTTGAAATGATGTCGCTTCTCTTCCAACATTCCCTCGGAAATTTTCTTCTGCAAATCAGCCAAAGATTCAAATGCTCCCAATCCCTGTGCAAACGCATCATCCAGCGCCGGTACTTCTCTTTCTTGTACCAAGCGAAGTTTCACATGAAATTCAGCCGGATTACCCGCGAGATGTTTGGCGTGATAATCCTTTGGAAACGAAAGAGTGAATGTCTTCTCTTCGCCTGCCTGCATCCCAACAATCATTTCTTCAAACCCCGGAATAAATACCCCCTTCCCAAGCACGAGAGCGTGCTTCTCACTTTTTCCTCCCTCAATAACAACACCATTCCGACGAACTTCAAAGTCTACTTCTACACTATCCTCAAGTGCAGCCTTACGATTTACCGTAATAAATTTTGCGCGCATCAAAGCGAGACGATTGAGTTCTTCCTCAACTTCCTTGGGTTCGACAACCAATGCGGCTTCTTTCTTTTTCTGCTCTTTATTCACCGACTCCGCTGATTTTCTCCACGTATCAGCTATCTTCACTTCCGGGAGAACGGCAGTCGTCACAGTAAATACGAGCGCCTCGCCCTCTTGCACACTCTCAAGCTTAACATCTGGTTTGCCGATGGCATCAACATGTTCTTGTGCCAATGCCCGACTATACGCATGTGAAACAGCATGCTCAGCCGCCTCGTGCAAGACCACTTCCTTACCATAACGTTTCTCAATAATGGCACGCGGAACCTTGCCTGGTCGGAATCCTGAGACTTTGACTTCTTTCGCAACATGTTCCGCAGCATGGT
>JAUPUC010000035.1 GCA_030917745.1 Patescibacteria group bacterium
CACTCAGGGATACTTGCCGCCGTACGCTCTACAAGACTCGCCTTACGAAGCAAACGCCGGTTCATACTCGGTACTATATCAAAGTGGGGAGAATCATCGAGGTCCGCTGCGAGACCGAAGAGATTCTCATCGCTCGTCATCCACTCATGATCATATAACTCAAGAGAAAAGGGACGAGAAAAACTCAGCATGGTCTTGTCTCCATTATTGATAAGAAAGTATTCATGAAAATAGGAGAGGGCAAGTTCTCGAACCGTTTTGTATACAGGATCACGATAACGCAGTACCGCATGATTGGTCTTGCTGAGTGCGCCCCAATAGCCATTTTTTCGAAACAGTGCCACTACGTGCTCTTGATCGGTTTTTTTGGTTTTGAGATCCAGTAATAGCGGTTTCTCACCCTGCACATATAGGGCGAGTGCTGCTAAAAGCGCTCCTTCGATACAGTGAGCCCGATTTTCCCGCATCACCCAGCGTGGAGAATGACAGGTATCCCCGCCTTCTTCCATATTCATTTGAAGTGCATCCAAATAATCCTGAATCTTACCAGGGGTCGAGAGATTCCTGAATACGGCCATTTCGTGCTTCGTCAAATCAAACATACATGCGAAAGTTGAAACCAATCAAACGGCGTCCTCCTCTGTATCACAGAAACTCAAAAAAATTCTCATGCAGATTCTTCCACACAGGCCATAAGAAAACTCCCTTTTCGATCCAAAAAAAACACCTTATATCTTCTCTTTTTGCATGAACTGCTGCAAATCATGAAATGAACTCATCAATTGCGCAGGGAAAATAATAGTCGAGTTTTTTTCAATACTAATCTCCGCCATGGTCTGAAGGTTTCTCAATTGAAGAGCAATCGGGTGAGCTGCTATGACATCAGCAGCTTCGGCCAGCTTCTGGCTCGAGGCAAATTCTCCCTCCGCAGCAATAATCTTGGCTCGTTTCTCACGCTCTGCCTCAGCCTGCTTCGCCATAGCTCTCTGCATGTTTTCAGGAAGCTCGATATCTTTGATTTCCACCACGGACACAACGACACCCCACGGCTCCGTCCGTTCATCAAGTACCACTCGAATCTCCTTATTGATCGCATCTCGTTCCGAAAGAATCTCGTCCAATTGAAATCGACCAACGATATTCCGAATCGTTGTCTGTGAAATCTGGTTAATAGCTACCTGCACATTTTCAATCGCTACAATGCTTTTCACCGCATCCACAACCTGATAGTACGCAACCGCGGAAATATCCACCGAGACATTATCTTTGGTAATAATTTTTTGTGACGGAACCGGAAGCGTGATTGTACGCATGTCTACTTTGGTCACCATATCAATGCCAAATGGTACCACGATATTCAATCCTGGAGTTTTCGTCCCTACAAATTTTCCCAAACGAAATACCACTCCTACTTCATACTGCTGTACGATACGCAATCCCGAAAGAAGAACCACTATGGCTGCTAGAATAACAATCTCCATACCATTTCTTTTGAGAATTAAATTTTCTACTTACAAGCATATACTAAGTCATTTCTGATTTTTTTCAAAGAAAACCGCCCCGGGGAAACACCACGGAGCGGAATCTTCTATCACTCAACCAAAATACTTTTTTACAGCCCAGGAATGCCCTTTGGCATACTCACTTCTGGCGCCTTACCGGGTGCCATTTTTACTGTGGCATCCTCAGTTTTTACGTCGAGATTTCCTCCATCCATTTTGACTGCGGCACCATCAGTCATTACATCAAGCTTCCCATCAGTACCAATATTCACGACTGCCCCGGATGTTACAACATCCAATGTCCCCTGTTTCAGGATAACACTGAAATCATTCGCGCTATCAATAGAAATATATCCACCTCCGCCCTGTACAGAAATGTTTTTCAATTCCACCTCCGCAGCTCCCTGTACATCAAATCCGATCACATCGACTCTTGCCTTTGATGCTTTAATCCGCTGCGCTGAAGCAATCGGATTTCCACCGCATGTTTCCTGCCCATCACTTACCAAGATGATGCGATTATCCTCACCAGGATGAGTGGCTAAGATGGTACCCGCCTTATCAAGGGCTTTAGTAATCGGTGTCCAACCCTTTGCTGGAATAGCATTGACCTTCTCTTTAATAACAGAGTTGTTTACAGGACCAAGATAGTATTTTTCTTCGATGGTATCACAAGAGACTGGCTTATCTGCAGTACTGTTACTTCCAACATGACCATAGGCTAACAAGCTCAAATTAACATCTGAGCCAAGAGTATCGACATATGAATTCACTGAGCGTTTGGCAATATCAATTTTCTTTTCCCCGTTCAAAGTCTCATTCATACTTCCAGAAGCGTCGAAAATAACCACCACATTTTTCTTCATTTTCTTAGCTGGAGCCATCCCTTCAGTCGCTGCCATTTCTCCTCCTCCAACATTGACCTGCCCATCCCCTGTCTTCACAGCCACACTGCCATTCCCGACCGCTACTTCAGTCTCTCCAGTTTTGACATCCGTAACTGAAGTGCCAAATGGAGATGAACATCCGCTCAATATCAAGACCGACGCAACCACAAAACTTGTAACTATTCCCTGTTTCATAAATTCACTCTTATTATTACTTTAATAAAATTTTCTCACTCAAAACAAAAAGACTCGCTAACATTTTATAGTATATCATAACAAAATACTCTCATATCCATCGATTATTCAATTCCCTGATCATCAAGCTGACCAAAATACATACTCACATCACTAATCCATTTTTTCACACTTTCACGACTATGTCCCTCACATGAAAAACCGCATTTCCAGAGGATCATTTTTTCTGGTGTATTCAGTTTTTCTGAATACACAAGTTTTTCTATTCGTTTTGACACCGTATCAACAGCTTCTTTGCGGCTATTAAAACAAGTATGTCCTCCAGTACCCATCAGTCGCCGTACACCCCGGTATCCCCAATAATTGAAGCAATCTTGACCATCGAGTACTGGCACGCGCTTACCCCAATTACTTTCTTTTTTAGCGATGCCAACCAGAAAAGCAGCAACTGTCCGATCTTTTTCAAAAATATACGGAAGCATTTCTTCGATAGGATGTCCTTTGACCATTTCAGTCATCTTGGCTCGATATTCTTCTTCCGCAGCCTCACTGAAGTACTCCAAGAAAACGTCATCTCCTTCTCCCGAAGGACTCTCAGTAACCATTCCGCCACTCTCAGAAGGTGCCGCCGTCATCACCGAGGAAGTTTCTATAGATGGTACTTGAGCTGAAACACCCTGATCA
>JAUPUC010000042.1 GCA_030917745.1 Patescibacteria group bacterium
AATAGTACAATTGAGTGCAAGACCGATACGCTGCACCATCTCAATTGCCTGACGATTAGGTACCGGAAGCGTCCCTGGTTGACCGGTACAGACCGGGCAAATATGCACATTCGGCTCCTGCTCCAACCCGAGTCCGTTCTTGCACGCGCAGAACATCTTCGATGCTGTCTTCAGCTCCGCGTGCACCTCCATCCCAATCGTCACATTGTATTTCATACGCGTTCTTTTTCTGAATTGAATTCCCACTCACTTTTGCTACTTTACAGCACGCTTACGAAGTTCTGCTACCATCTCGTCGACCTGTGCGTGCAGTTCCTCAAGCGTTCCGTTATTATTGATGACAAAATCAGCCCGTTCCTTAAGATCACGAATCCCAGTCTCTGTTTCCAATTGAGCATCCTTCTCGAATTGTACCGCTGTTTTTGATGCGTCATCAGTATTCTGTCGACGATGTGTCAATCGTTCAAAACGCTTCTCGGGACTCGCATCAACATAACAGAAATAGAAATGCTCATCTGTTTCCATGTGAATCATGTCAGGCAAACGTCGGATACCATCCACAACTACGAATTCCGTCTCACTCCCTTCGGCTTCCGAGAGAATAACGCGAGAAAGCACGTCTTCTCCAAAGGCTTTACGGAGATGCATCGATAAGCGAGCCATATTTTCACGATTCTGTTCAAGACCAAGACGATCAAGCGTGTCTCGAAGCGGCTGAGAAAAACGGAGTTTCAGTACTCCATACGTCGCTGCCAGATAATCCCCAACCGTATCTTTCCCTGATGCAATTTCGCCCGATACGCCCAAAACTACTTTTTGCATTGCCATAATTCTCTCAATTAGATGTACCCCCACTGAATTAACTTTTCTCTAGGATAACAAAAGTGAAGCGATATGTCCCGTTGTCAACATCCTGTCGTGATATTTCACGAGTGAAATCTGTATACTCAGGAAAGAATGTATCCGCTTCGTAGACACCGTCCACAAGAGTCAAATACAAACGATCGCATAGCGGAAGAAACTGTTGATATACATTCGCTCCTCCGCAGACGAATATTTCTTCGGATTCGACCGACCGCGCATATGACAAAGCTGCTTCAATCGAGTGCACGACCACACATCCCTCAGGTGAAAACTCCGGATCAAGCGAAAGAACGATATTCGTCCGCTTTGGCAAAGGTTGGCCAATCGAACGAAAGGTATTCTCCCCCATAATGATAGCGTGTCCTCCAGTTGTCTCTTTGAAAAATCGAAAGTCTTCTGGAATATGCCACAGAAGCGCATTTTTGAAACCGATTGCTCGATTCTGTTTTGCAAGAGCAGCGATAAGAGAAATTCGTGGCTGGTTCATGATGCTTTTCGTCCACTCTGACTTTTCTGCAAATACTCCTCCCAACTCTTTGTTCGATACCCACCTACTGGCGCAAGTTCTCCCTTAATGGATGGGTGCGAAACATATCCCTCCAACAGAGCATGTTCCGGAAGGAAATTATCAATATCTGTCACAGTATCTGCCAGAGTCAATTTTGGAAATGGCATCGGTTCACGCGTCAATTGCTCCTTCACTTGTTCGATATGATTCTCGTAAATATGCACATCACCGAACGTGTGCACGAATTCTCCTGGTTCCGTGCCTGTAGCACGAGCCAATACATACGCCAAGAGTGCGTAAGAGGCTATATTGAATGGTACTCCGAGAAAGAGATCGGCACTCCGTTGATAGAGTTGTAGTGACAATTTTCCATTCTTGATATTGCACTGATACATATTGTGGCAAATTGGAAAGCGACATGCCTCCTCTGGTTTTGCCATCGCATACAAATATTCTGGATTCCAAGCATTGACCAATGTATTGTGCGCATCTGGATCTTCACGAAGTTCATCCACGACCCATCGCAGCTGATCAACGGTTCGTCCATCCTTTGCCGGCCAACGACGCCATAGCTCACCGTAAATTCGAGGCAACTCACCGTGTACACGAGCAAACTCCGCATCGTCAATAATCTTTTGCACAAACGCTTCTTTCGTCATTTCTGGTAATTCACCACGCAGAGCTCGCTCCCGGTATATCTTATACGGGTAGTCATCCCATATATGGACACCATTCTCAGACAAGAAACGAATATTCGATTGTCCGGACAAAAACCAATACAACTCGAAAAGCACTCCCTTCCAATACACTTTCTTTGTTGTCAACAATGGAAAACTTTCTGACAAATCAAATCGTATTTGGCGACCAAACACACTCTGGGTCACCGCACCCGATCCTTTGTCTTCTTGACGAACACCCGTGTCCAAAATTTCCTGGAGCAAATCAAGATACTGATATTCTGGATGCCGCTTGTCCATATTCATTTTATATTAGACGGATTTCTTCTTTATAATGCGTTTCTTTTTTGCGCTCACCTGTTTTTTTCTTTCCGTAGGAGAAAAATTCTTTTTAAAATTATCCCCGTTGAATCGGCCAGTTTTTTCGTAATCATAATCGACTGGTGAAGTAAGACAAGAAAAAGTCAGTTGGGCAATTTGCATGCCCGGACGCAATACGATGGGAACCCGATTCAAATTGGAAAGTTCGAGTGTAATATTGAGAAAATGTCCCGGATTGATAATCCCTGCCGTATTGTGTACGACGAGTCCGATGCGAGCAAGACTACTCTTTCCGGAAATCTGAATGAGATAATCCCGACTCCCAATGAAGTCACGAACTTTACCGAGTATTGTTTCTCCGGGAAACAGCATGAACTCCTCCCCATCAGCTACTTCCACCTCCTTTGTTTTCGGAAAGATCTTTTTTACTGGATCGATGACAGGAGTCTTATGTGGTTCGGTGATCAAAAATTCGTTGTCCAGAATAACATCATAACTCGCTGGACCAAGACGCTCACGGTCAAAATCACGAATAACGATTGATCCATCCTGAACTGCTTTTGTAATATCGTGATCTGAGAGAAACATACGGCTTATCTATCTTAGCGGCTTAGAATTTTCGTTGTGTCAGCTTTCTACTCTATGGTAAATACTTTATCCGTTCCATAATATTCCGGCCAGTGCTCATTGTAAAAAGCGAACATTCGCTCAAGGCGATCCTGAGGCAACTCAATCGCACCGACACGCTGCATCAACTCAGTCAACATCGCTTTGGCTGTGTCTGCCTCATCGGCTGACTCGACCACTTTCTCGAACTCCGCCAAATAGCCATACCCTGCGTTCCGATCCAAACACACTACCACATCATCCATTTGGTACTCTTCTCGATTGCGTGACCACTTTGCCTGATATGAGAACCCACTTGCAAGCAAAAGTGCATCGAGTGCATCAAGAGAAAGTCCTTCCGGCACTTCCTCAAATTCCATGCGAGCGATGCCATTTGAACTACTCGTATCATCGATAGACGCTTTCACTACCAACAATACTCGTCCATCTGCTTCTCGCGTCCGAACTGAATGCTGTCGCCCTTCTTCAAGAATTTTTTGAAGACTGCCTTGTATATCAGATGAGAAAAAGGGACTCACGTGCTGGAAAAGATCCTGCATGTTCCCACCCGTGAAATAATGATTGAGCTGGGAATGCTTGCCTTTCAAAATTGGAGCCGGGGAAAGAAGCGCCAGTTTATTTCGAAATGCATTTGCTTGTTCTTCCGTTCCAATGAGACTCTTTATCTCAATTTCAAAATGTGCCATACGAAAAAGACGATTGTTTATTCCTCTTTGAAATTACAAAAACCTTTCAGGAAAAAAGCTATCCTGAGCCTTTTCATTGTACTCCACAGCCTCTTGTACCGTCAATTCGGTCAAAAGAAAACCGCCCGAATACCTCTTGGCATCGGACGGTTTTCGGAAAAATATCGAGAAAGGATTCTTACGCCTTAATCTTGAGACTTGGCCCCATCGTTGAGCAAAGGGAAATAGTCTCGATCAGCTTGCCCTTATGAGTTTCTGATTTGGCCTTATTCACTGTTTCAACAAAAACAGCGTAGTTTTCAGCCAATTGCTCGGCAGTAAAGGAAAGTTTCCCAATCGATACATGTACATTGGAAGAATCGTCGTTCTTAAAACTGGCCTTCTTCCCTTTCTTTAAAGCCTCCACGGTTTCAGCAATTTTTGGTGTCACTGTTTCTGTTTTTGGAGATGGCATCAAACCCTTCGGACCAAGAATCTTCGCGATGAGCGCAAGTTTCGGCATCATTTCCGGAGTAGCGACTAAGACATCAAAGTCTTTTCCCGCATTCACCTTCCCTTCCTTGATATCCGCAATCACATCTTCACCACCGACTACATCCGCTTTGGCATCTTTGGCTTCCTTCTCTTGGGTTGAAGTCACCACTGCGACTCGCAATGAACGTCCGGTACCGTGCGGCAAGATAACTGTGGCGCGCACCGCCTCATCTGATTTCTTCGGATTAATCGACAGATGCATATGCACCTCAACCGACTCGTCAAATTTAGCCATCTTGTGTTCCTTAACGAAGGCAATCGCCTCCTCAGGAGTATACATTTTCTTCGCGTCGATAGCTTCAAAAACTCCCTGATAATTCTTTCCTCTCTTCATATCGTTGTCGTGGTACAAACCCTTATGCCTGAATGACGCAAGGTCCCACAAAATTATGGATGATTGATTCTTTAATTCTCTATCTTGATTCCCATCGAACGAGCAGTCCCAGCAATAATTTTCATTGCTGCTTCAACATCATTGGCTGACAAATCAACAATTTTTTTCTCAGCGATTTCACGCAATTGAGCATTCGTGATACTGCCTACCTTGGTTTTGAGTGGATTGGCAGATCCCTTCTCGGCTTTTGCTGCCTTCTTGAGAAGATCTGATGCAGGAGGTGTCTTCAAAACAAAGGTGAAGGTACGATCCTCATACACGGTGATTTCTGCCGGATAGATGTCTCCTATTTTATCCTTTGTTTGCTCATTAAATTTTGAGCAAAAATCCTGAATGTTCAGACCGTGCTGTCCAAGAGCTGGTCCTACTGGTGGAGCTGGATTCGCCTTCCCGGCTGGAATCTGGAGCTTAATGACGGTTTTAATTGCTTTGGCCATAATATATCGATTAACAGATTGGTGAATTGGCGGTGTTTACGATTTTCTTACCTGCAAGAAATCAAGTTCCACGGGAGTATCGCGACCAAAGATAGAGACCAATACTTTGACTTTCCCCTTGGCTTCGTCTGTTCCCTCGATTTTCCCTTCGAAGTTTTTGAATGGTCCATCGACGATTTTTACGGTATCACCAGCATGGACATCCATTTTGTATTTTGGCTCATCGACACCCATGCGCTTCTTCAGGGTTTCAATTTCTTTAGGATCAATAGGGGTGGGTGTGGTCCCGAGTCCGATAAAACCAGTGACATTTGGGGTATTGCGTACGACATACCAAGAGGCATCCGTCACGATCATATCTACCAAGACATACCCTGGGTAAATGCGTTCCTCAATCGTCACACGCTTACCAGCTTTGATTTTAATCTTCTTCTCCTTGGGAACCAGCACATCGAAAATATGGTCCTGCATATCCATCGAATCGATACGCTGCTTCATATTGCGCGCCACATTGTCCTCATACCCAGAGTAGGTATGGATGACATACCAAGCGCGTCCATGATGTTGTGTCTGCTTTGCCATAGCACTGTTTCAAAAAAATGATTTTTTAGACGCCTTGCAAAAGATAGTTCTCAACAAGCCAGCCAAACGCCATGTCCAGAGTCCCAAGAAATATCGCTACAAACAGACTGATACCAACGACCATCAGCGTATAACGAATAACTTCCTTACGATTCGGCCAATTGACCCGCAGAAGTTCTGACTTTGCTTCTCGTAAAAACCCCATGAGAGCACCCATAGTTTTTTCTATTTAAAAAAGCCCCGAGGGCCTTGCACTAAAGAGAGTATCAGTTTTCCAGTCAGATGTCAATGTCCAAAACAAGCCAAAAAATACCCTCTTCAATCAGAAAAGTTCGACTTCATCAAAAAAACGCTTGTACTTCGCTAAAGTCTCTTCCGCCGCTTCACGAGTCAGCTGGTAGTGAGGGTCGAGAATAATCGCGTTTCGTACTTGATGTGCCTCAAGGAGAACCGAGCGGGATTCTAGCTGGGCATTACTCACAGTCGCGAGACGATTTTCAATATGCTCCCCCTTCCAACCGATTCCTGTCAAAATCTCTTCGGCCAAGGCCTCAGCTTCGAGTATAGCCACTTTGTACTGAGAGAGATTGGCTCCTTCAAGACGTTCGAGAATTTTTTCCCAACGTACGATCATTTGGTTACGAGAAATCAAAGGTCGAGATGTCCCATGCAGCGTCGTTCGCAAGTCTCCCGACACGCCACGCAGGACGAGCAGGAGAATAATATCAACAAACAGTACTACCACATACACAAACAAAAATGCCCGAAGCGCCGAGAATAAGAAGGAGTGCCGAAGAAAATCAAAAGTCACAGCGAGCCATCCCGCTCCGATATCGTACATGGCAAATGGACTTGCATCCATACTGGTGTGGTTGTTTATTGAATAGCTTTAAGCAAGACGCTCATATTGATGTGCCAACGCGAGTATCCCTTCCTCATCAAACCATTTCCCTTGGAGTTGTCCGCCCGTAGGAAGCGCCTTCCCATTCTTCTCGATAGTCCCGATTGGAAATGATACCGCAGGCACACCGGCCAAGTTTGCAGTCACTGTATAAATATCCGAGAGGTACATAGTCAAGGGATCATCCGTCTTGGCTCCAAACTTAAAAGCGGTTTCTGGGGCTGTCGGTGAAAAAATGAAATCCACTGTTTCGTACGCACGCTCAAAATCCTGACGAATCAATTGGCGTACCTTCTGCGCTTTTTGATAATACGCGTCATAGTACCCAGCCGAAAGCGTGTAAGTCCCGAGCATAATCCGTCGCTTCACTTCCGCGCCCAATCCATAAGCTCGACTATCCAAGTATGTCTCAAGCAAACGCCCCGTATTCGCCATACGATCCTGCTCGTCATTTATACGCAATCCATACTTAATCCCATCAAACCGTGCGAGATTTGAGCTCACTTCTGCCGGCATAATGATATAGTACACGGGAAGAGAGAAAGCAGCATGCGGCAGAGAAATCTCTTCGACGGACACGCCAAGAGACTTGAAGCGCTCCAGTGCTTCCATAGCCACCGCACGCACTTCTTTATCCAGAGATTCCGAAAAATATTCTCGGGGAATACCGATTTTCTTTCCCCGAAGATCCACATCCAAAAAATCCTCAAATGGTTTCCCTGGAAGCTCGGCTGTTGTGGCATCCATTCGATCGAATCCCGCGATACGTGAAAAAACAATTGCCGCGTCTTCCACTGTTTTTGTCAGCGGTCCAATCTGATCCAAGCTCGAAGCCATCGCCAATAATCCAGAACGAGATACTCTTCCGTATGTTGGCTTGAGCCCCACCAAACCACAAAATGATGCTGGCTGTCGAATTGAACCGCCCGTATCTGACCCAAGTGCCCAGACCGCCATATCAGCTGCCACGGCTGCCGCTGACCCACCAGAAGACCCCCCCGGGACACACTCAGTATCTACGGGATTTTTGGTACGCTGATACGCGCTATTCTCCGTCGAAGAACCCATGGCGAATTCATCCATATTGGTCTTGCCAACAATCACAGCGTCCACGCCACGCAATCGCTCGACCACACTTGCATCATATGGCGCGACATAGTTATCGAGAATTTTTGATCCAGCAGTCGTTCGCTCTCCCGCCACGCACATATTATCTTTGAGCGCCCCCGGAATACCAGCCAAAAGATCAATCGTCTCACCACGCATGATCTTGAGATCCACCGCTTGTGCCTCACGCAAAGCCTGTTCTCGACGCACATCTAAAAACGCTTGAATCTCACCTTCCTTCTCATCAATGGTCTGAAAAGAACGTTGTGCCAATTCAACAGCAGAAATATCTTGGCTCTTCAATTGTTCATGTAAATCCCGAATCATACGCGTGCGCTAAAAAACCGATCTTACTTTCAAGTATCCACCCTTCTGTTCTGGAAAATCCGCCACGATACCATCACGCACTTCACGAGCCGCTTGCACAACCCGATCCGTTCGCGCTACATCACTCCGACCAGTTATGTGTCCGATAGGAGCAACCTGACTCGTATCAGCCTCCACGAGCTGCTCAAACCAAGCCAAAACTGTTGAGAGGTCTTTGCCATATTTCGTAACCTCTTCATCTGAAAGTCCGATACGGGCCAACAGTGCGATATGTTTTACTTCTTCTTGTGTCATCATATATAAGAATCATCAATACTCACTTTTTTCCGAGGAGATCTTTTAGTCCCGCTTCATCCAGAATCATCACCCCAAGTTCTTTGGCTTTGTCGTATTTACTTCCCGGATGAGCTCCCACGACCACATAGCTGGTCTTCTGGCTGACCGAGGAAGAAATAGCCCCTCCCTGCTTTCGTATCATATCTTTCGCTTCATCGCGTGTAAAGGATACCAGTTCTCCCGTCAACACAAAAGTCTTTCCCGATAGCCTTTGTTGACCTCTTTCTTTTTCAGGCAATACGAGCGTCACTCCATATTTCTGAAGACGTAAAAGCATTTCTTGATGCTCCATATCCGCAAACCATGTCCACAAACCCTCAGCACTCTTCACTCCAATTCCCTTCAGGGCAGCCCAGTCCTCTTTTGTTTTTCGTCCAAGGAGTTCTTGAATTTCTTGGGGAGTGATTACAGTTGTCTCTCTCTTCGAACATTCATCCATCAGTGATTCCACAATCAGATGCGCCGTCTCCTCCCCCACATGGAGAATACCGAGCGCGAACAGGAATTTCTCAAGTGGAAGAGTTCGCGCATCGCTTATCGACTGTACCAGCTTGTCTGCCTTTCGATCAGCGAAACGTTCGAGTGGCTCAAGATCTCCTACGGACAAATCAAAAATATCAGCCACATCTGAGACCAAACCTTCATTCATCAACTGTTCTACAATTTTCTCACCCAAACCAACAATATCGAATCCTTTTCGCCCAACCGCATGAATAATTCGTTCGCGCTCCACCGCAAAACATACTGAATTGGTACAATACACCGCCACACTCGTTTCAATTCGACCTTGTTTATCTCGTTCCTCTCGCTTCGCCACCCGACTGTGGCAAATCGGACACGTCATCGGAAAGATATAGGGCTGCTCCTGACCCGTACGAAGGGCTAAAAGAACCCCGGTGACTTCCGGAATAATGTCTCCTGCTTTCTGAAGAATAACTGTATCGCCAATCCGCACATCCAGTCGGGCGATTTCGTCAGCGTTATGAAGTGTTGCACGACTCACTGTCGAACCAGCAATACGCACCGGACGCAAGTGTGCCACCGGAGTCAAAACACCTGTTCGTCCAACCTGCACCGTAATATTCTCAACCACCGTCGTTGCCTGCTCAGCTG
>JAUPUC010000065.1 GCA_030917745.1 Patescibacteria group bacterium
GACACCGACCCTGGCCGCCGTGACCAATCGGAGCAGACTCGGGGAGCAGGAGTTTTTTCGGGATGCCAAAAATGGGGATATTGTCCTTATTTATCCTCGTTCGAGCCGAGCTTATCTCTACCGTCCTTCGACGGAGAAGCTGGTCGGGATGACTATCGATATCGACATTGACACGGCACCATAAATCTTTTGCTGCAATGCTAACACTGCTGGTCCTTCGGAGGCGGAACACTGATAATCTGGAATCGGGAACAGCGGACATCCGCTCATGGCGGAGTCCTGTGATAATGGAGAAGAGCGGAAAATGATGACAGTGTGATCGATTTCGGTGTATACTGGAGAAAATAAAGAATGAAGAGTATGAAATTTTTTTCAAGCACGAAGGGTAATGATTTGGTGTCCGTGGGGAGTTCGGCCTCGGACACAGTGAAAAGGCGACGCCTTACGAAAACAGGCTTCTTGGGCGGTCTGGGAGTGATTCTTGTGGTCGGTTCTCTTGGTCTGGCCATGTATTTCTATCTCGCGTATCAGGAAGTACTGGAAGCGCAGACGCCGTCGGCCGAGCTGGCATCGCTTTTGGTCAGTATTTCAGAACACCTCGAACTGCCTTTGGGTGAGACTCCGACTTTGGCGACCGTGACGGATCGGGAAAAGCTTTCGGGACAGGATTTCTTCGCTTCCTCGCAGAACGGTGACAAGGTGCTGTTGTATCAGGAAGCGAAGAAAGCGATACTCTACCGTCCTTCCACGGGAAAAATAGTCAATGTTGCAGCTATCAATGCGAGTGATTCGATAGACACCGAACCTGCTCAGGTAGAGGAAGCACAAACTGTTCCCAAAGAATCAGTCCCGGCTCCGATATCTGAGCCGGTTGTGAATGAGCCTGCCAAGGTGGTATTTCTCAATGGCTCGACAAAGACGGGTGTTACTCAACCGGCAGAAGAGAAGATACTCGCGGCATTCCCGGAGGGAGTGGTGGTAGCAGGAAAAGAGAAGGCATCCAAAAATACGTATCAAGGAATAATCGTGGCGGATATTTCTGGCAAGGCTTCAGCTCGAGCCAGTGAAATTGCTACTACGCTCGGTGGAACGATGAGCGCGTTCCCTGCTGAGGAACTTGTACCAGGGGAGGCGGATATCGTGGTCGTGATTGGGAATACTCCTACGAGTATGAGTGTCGATACAAATGGACAATCAAATACAATACTCGATACTTCCAAGAATGTCGACACAGTGCCACAGAAGGGCGCAACGGTACAGCAATAACCCCTTGTTTTTTCCAGCACTCCTGTTTACCTCTCAGTGTCAATATTTTTGCTTTGTTTGCAAGGAAATATTTGTTTTTTCTTGAGGCTTGGTTCGTGACGAATGGCGTATTGTGTGCTAGTGTCTGGGGATACTCAAGATCATGAATGGTATGCAATCTCCAACCGAAGAAATCAAGGCGAGACTCAATATTGTCGATGTGGTGGCAAGTTATGTCAAACTCGATAAATCCGGGAGTCATTGGAAGGCATGTTGTCCGTTTCATCGGGAACGTTCACCGTCTTTCATGGTGAATGAAGAGCGCCAGATGTGGCACTGTTTTGGGTGTAATAAGGGGGGAGATGTCTTTGCTTTCGTCATGGAGATGGAGGGAATGGGGTTTCGTGATGCATTGGTGATGCTCGCGGAACGAGCCAATGTGGAATTGCCACAGTACAGTAAGGAATCACAAGAGCATTATCAGGAAGAGCGTGATGAGAAAACACGGCTGTTTGAGATCCATGAATTGGCGACGAAGTTTTATGAAAAACAGTTATGGGAAGGAGTAGGAAAAGATCAGGCATTGCCGTATCTCCACAAGCGTGGATTGTCCGATGAAAGTATTCGCACATTTCGTCTCGGGTTCGCGCCTTCAGGGTGGAGGAATTTGTACGATTTTCTCGTGAAATCAGGTTTTCATGCTAAGGAATTGGTTCAAGCTGGCATTGCACTGAAAAAAGATCAGGGGGATGGATATTATGATCGCTTCCGTGAACGGATTATGTTTCCCATCACGGATACGATCGGACGGGTCATCGGTTACTCGGCTCGCGTGGCACCTGGTGCTGATGAATCGCAGGCGAAATACATCAACACTTCGGAGACACCTATCTATAAAAAAAGTCAGGTGTTGTATGGTCTTTCGTATGCACGACAAGCGATTAAACAAGCTGGATATACGGTCTTGGTTGAGGGGAATATGGACGTGATCGCCTGTCATCAAGCGGGTATTGAAAATACGGTCGCCGTATCAGGTACAGCACTGACTGAGGAACAGCTGGCGATGCTTCGTCGTTATGGCAAGGAAATGCGATTTTTTTTCGATATGGATGAGGCGGGGCAGAAGGCGGCTCGGAGAAGCACCGAACTCGCTTTGTCACAGGATATTGAGACATATATTATATCCATCCCTGAAGGCAAGGATGCCGCGGATATCGCGAAAGAGCACCCAGAGGCACTTCGGGAGGCAATCGGACATCCCAAGCCAGCACTGGCGTATTTTCTGAATCAAATACTGGAGCGGGTTGATGTGGAAACTCCTGGAGGAAAGAAGGAGGCATTGGCTGGCTTTGTTCCTTTTATTGCGGCCGCCAAAAACGAGATCGACAGGATTTATTGGATTAAGGAATTGGCCCAGTCAATACGAGTGGAAGAAAAATACGTGTATGGTGTAGTACAGAGTACGCGGGTCGAAGTGGAGAAGCGAACTCAAAATCTTGCTCCGTCCAAACAAGACCCTTTTCAGGACACGGCAGTTCTTTTTACTAAACGAAGCGAGCGATTGCGGGAGGAATTAATTGGTCTTATGTTAGCCTTTGCTCCTGTGCGGTCTTTGGGAAATGGCATGGCGGACGAGGTCGTTCTCCGTTCTCTTGAGAAGCATCCGCTCTATTTCTTCGTCGTTCAGGCCGGAAGTCAAGGAAATCCTCTTGATCTTATAGAGGACAAGGAATTACAAATCGTAGCGGGGAGGTTGCTCTTCCGTATCCTCGATGGGCCAGATTTCTTCACGCTTCCCGAGGAAGAGCGGACCGAGAAGGCGCTTCATGTAGCGGAAAAACTTTTGATTGATCTCAAAAGAGAGATTATCCGTGGCGAAGAGTTGGTACGACTTGAGCAAGCGCTGAAAACGGCGCGTCAGGAAGGACAGAAGGCAAAAGAACAAGAGCTACTGGCTCAGTTTGTTTTGCTCTCACGAGAGAATCGTTGAAAATAGGCGAGACCTTTTATTTTTTGGGCATATCTGGTATGCTTTTCTCCTGCTGCGATATTTGATTCTGTTGGTGGAGGAGGAAGTATTTTTTCACATTTTTTGTATAAGCAAATTTAAGGTGGATATATATGATACAGAAGAAGACTTCAAAGAAGGTGGTCAAAAAAGGAGCGAAGAAGCCGATAAAGCCAGCAAAGTCGGTGGCAAAAAAACCGCTGAAGAAAGCCACTAAAACATCCGTACAGAAAAAGCAAGTCATTCATAAGAAAAAAATCGTGAAAGTATCCTCAAAAGCGCTTCCGAAGAAAGGAGCAAAAAAATCAGTGGCTTCTGTGAAAAAATCTCCCGCAAAGAAGGTGAAAGAAGTTCGCAAGCCAGTGATGAAGAAGCAAAAGCCAGTGGCAAAGCCGATCAAAAAATCAGGAGCGAAGATAGAGAAAGCACATGCGACCAAGGCCAAGCCGATTGCGAAAAAATCGGACAACAAAAAGACTCTCTCACCAAAACAGGAAGTAAAAGCTACGGC
>JAUPUC010000043.1 GCA_030917745.1 Patescibacteria group bacterium
AAAAGGATGAAGATTGGCCGCAGACGCTCGAGGAGGTTTCGGCGTATTGTGTGAAGTGAACACGTGCCGCTCATGAGAAGTGGTGTGAGAGCGATAAGGAAAATCATCAGAAAGTTGGAGACATATTTTGTCAGAAGTGCCATGCCAAAGAAGAATCCACTCCAGAGGAGATTGTGCTGCTGGCGTGTCGAGAGGAAAGCAAAATAAGCAAAAAAAGAAAGTGAGAAAAAACCCCAAAGTAGTGCGTCTGGATTGATGATACGGGAGATACCGATGAGGACAGGTGATGTTCCGATGAGAAGTGCGGTGAGTGCGCCGACTGATGGATTGGTAGCTCGTGATACAAAAATGAATATGAAGAAGAGAAGGAGAGTAGCGGTCAAGAGAATCGGGAGCCGGAAAGAAGCAGACATGATTTCTGCTTTTGGATCGTACTGGCGTTCCTGTATCGGATCTGGTGAGAAACCAAAAAGAGCGGCTCCGCTGGTTAATAGAATGGTGACGCCTGGCTTATCGCTGACGCGGGTGTTTGCAAATTCTCCCTCCCGGATATTTTCGAAGAAGCGAGGGATGCGTTCGTGAGTCCAGAGCGCTTCATCGATGATGGCTTGTTTACCGATACCACTCGCTCCGGTGAAAAAGAAGAAGGTGATTGCGAGCGCGACTATGATTCGGACGCTGTGTTGATGGGGAAGGGTATGAATAGATGGAATTGTTGTTTCTGTGAGCGGTGTGAGAGGGAGGAAGCGCATGAGAAGTAACGCTCCCGTTGAGAGAAACCAAAAGTCCAATACGAGCCAGGGGAGAAGTGCTGGTTCCTCGGATGGCAGCATGCTGAAGAGAATCGGGAGAAGTGGGACAAGGGTGGAGAGGAAGAATGTGAGTGCTCTTCGCGTGTGACCCCGAGCAGTTTTCCAGGAGCATAGAGCGAGGCTTCCGTAAGCGAGACTGCAGATAAGAACCGCGATTTTGTCACCGAAGACATATCTGAAATCTGTTTTGAAAGAAAGAATGAAAACAAGACACCAAAAAATACTCAGACTTACCAGCCTGAACAGCGGAGAGAGATACCAGTTTTGATCGACAGAGCTCATAGGGTAGGATACAATGGAGGCGATTCGATGAGGGCTTATTTTCCGCATCCAATTGTTTTGAGTATATATGTATATGGGATTGTCTGACAAACCTGTTCTTTGGTCACGCGGATGGTGGCTCACTCTGCTTGCAGTGGCAATTATTCTTCTGTTTGGGGCTTTTTTACGTCTCTTTTACTTGGGTGATTGGCTTCATTTTGAACTTGATCAGGCGCGCGATGCCCTGGTAATTGATGCAGCTCTCCTTGGAGGTCCGCTTGATCTGCCCCTGTTGGGACCGAAAGCCGGTGGGACATTTCTGCGTCTTGGGCCGGGATTTTATTGGTTAGAGTATTTCGGTGCTTGGGTATCGGGCGATACTGTTTTGGGAAGCGCGTGGGTGGTGGCTCTGTGCTCAATCGCGTCGATTTTCCTCTTTTATCTCTTCTCGCGTCGATTTTCCTCGGCAGCGTCATCGGTAGCATTGACACTGCTTTTTTCGGTGTCGGCATTCTTGGTGCTTTATGGTCGCTTCGCGTGGAATCCCAATCTGATTCCCTTTTTCAGTTTGCTTGGTATGTACGCATTATTGCGGTCCGTTGATCGTCACGAAAAGTATATGGGACGCTGGCTTCTGGTTGCAGCCTTCGCTATCGGTCTTGCAACGCATATGCATTTCTTGGCTTTTCTCGCTCTCCCGACTATCGCGGGCTTATTTCTTCTGTGGCGACGACCACGGATTGCACTGCGATTTTGGTTAGGAGCAGGAGCAATCATTTTCGTTCTCTATGTTCCGATGATACTCAATGAGATCAAAACCGGCGGCATGAACACTCGTGAATTTATCGGGGCAATCTCCGAAAAATCAACCAAGGAGGATCACCCATTGATCGAAAAAGCAGTGCGGAATACGAGTGAGTTTGCCTTGCATAGCTTCGTGTTGCTGACTGGCTTTGAGGGGGCGACTCTTCCTTCTCTTGTGATTCAGAATGGTACATTTGAATCAGTATGCGTAGGTCGATGTGATCAGGGAAAGCCATATGGCATCGTGGCTCTTGTGTTACTTTTCTGCATGCTCTTGTCTCTCTTGTGGCTGTGGTGGCGGGAGACAGACCGGCGTAAGGAGGATGTTTTGTTACTCTCTTTGCTCTGGTTCGGCGTGACTTTTGTCCTCTTCTTACCGCTTGCTTATGGTATTGCACCTCGTTTTTTCTTGTTGAATGCGCCAGTATTTTTCTTGCTGTTTGGATTTTTGTGGCGAGCTTTATCTCAGATAATACCCAAGCGGTATCATCTGGGAACGGTTGTGTTTTGGGGAGTGGTGATGGGTCTAGTCGCTTCTAACTTGTATTTTTTGGCTCATCGTTTTGAACAGCTACGTTTGGCGGGGAGCGAAGCTGTAGAAAGCCCTCCGGATCGTATTCTGAAAGAGCGTGTACGGGTGACTCGAGAACAGCAAGAACGCATTGCGGATTTTCTTGTGGAACGGACTCGTGAGGCGAACGTGCCACTCTATATGAGTAGTGAACCGCAGTATCGTCGGGCATTGAAATATCTTCTCGACCAGAGAGGGATTGAGAGTATCAGCCCCAAAACGAATCAAGCGTATCGGCAAAGCATTTCGTTTGTCATTCTTCGTACCCAATCAGATCATGAAGCAGGCTTAGAGAAATATCGCTCTGCCTACATGATAGGGAATGCAGTTGCCTTCGGTACATTGACGGTATTTGAGTTGCTGCCGAAACCCGAAAATATCATCGGTGAACGACAGGATTTTACGACAATTAAGGAAAGTCGTTCTCAGGCACCGCCACGCTATACACTCCGACAGTTTCTCTATCCCAACTCATCGGATGTGACAATAGAGGACAGTGAGAACTTGGAAGACGAGGGAACGGAGTGAGAGTGCTACGTGCTGTGCTCTTGAGGTGTTGGACTTTGCATTCTTTTGGCATAATTCGGAAAATGGTATTCTCATGAGTATGCGTCTTCAAGCCTTAGAGTCAAGAAGAAAAACACGAGTTATCCGAGTCGGCGATATTGGTATCGGAGGAGATGAACCAATTCGCGTTCAGACCATGACCAATACAGACACGCTCGATATCGAGGCGACCGCGGCGCAGACGGCACGTTGCGTCGAAGCGGGGGCTGAACTCATACGCATTACGACTCAGACGCCCAAGCACGCACGGGCATTGGCTGACATTCGGCAATTGCTCATAACACGCTATGGAATCAGCGTTCCTTTGATTGCCGATGTACATTTTTCGCAAGCAGCAGCGTTTGAAGCGCTCAAATGGGCTGATAAGGTTCGCCTCAATCCAGGGAACTTGCTCGACGCCAAGCTTCAGAAGACCCTGGAATATGAATCTGGAGCCTACGAAGAAGAATTGAAGCGCATCGAGAAAGGCTTGCTCCCGTTTATTGAAGAGGCCAAGCGACTCGCAAAACCGATTCGAATCGGAGCGAATCATGGATCACTGTCGGATCGTATTCTCTCTCGCTACGGCGACACCCCTCTGGGTATGGTGGAATCGGCGATGGAATACTTACGTATATTTCATCGATATGGATATGATGAGATTGTTGTGGCTATGAAATCTTCTGATCCATTGGTGATGATTGAAGCAAATCGTTTGCTCGCGCAGACACTTCGGGTTGAAAATATGGACTATCCTCTCCACCTCGGCGTGACGGAAGCGGGAAGCGCGGAGGATGGGCGGGCAAAATCGACCATTGGTATTGGGACTATCCTGCTTGATGGTCTTGGTGATACGCTGCGTGTTTCTTTGACCGAGGCACCCGAGCGAGAAATTCCGGTTTGCTATAGCATTTTACAGGCGACGCGGCGGCGGATAACAAAAACGGAATTTATCTCTTGTCCATCGTGCGGTCGGACTTTGTATGATATTGAAAGTGTGACTCATCAAATCAAGATACGGATGGATCATCTGGTTGGGGTGCGTATCGCGGTGATGGGTTGTATCGTGAACGGAATCGGTGAAATGGCTGATGCGGATTTTGGATACGTTGGTGGCCGACCGGGCATGATTAACCTGTATTGGAAGAAGGCATTGGTGGAACGTGATGTGCCAGAGGCCGAGGCTATCAATCGGCTTGAATTGCTCATCAAAGAAAAGGGCTTGTGGGTGAATCGGTAAAGATGGGAATGCCGTGTTTTGCAGAGATTGAGTATTTTTGAGTATCGCGGTTGTGTCAGATAGGTTCTTTATGATAGAAATGAAGAAAGATATGTGCTGAAAGGGAGTGTATTTGGAGTACTTGATGAGTCCGAAGAGACAAGTTTATGATACACGGAAGAAATAGAGTGGGTTGGCAGATACTTATTTTTGTATTTTGTCTTTTGGTTTTGGCACCAGCTGGATCGGCGCGAGCTGCTTCTCCGGATTATTTTGTTGAGGCAGGAAAAAATGGGGATGGTTCGGAGTCTGATCCCTTTGGATCTATTGCGGAAGCGGTTGAAGAAATTTCAGAGCATGGTGGAAAATCTATTTTGGTTCGTGCGGGCAAGTATAATGAAGCCTTCACTCTTCCAAAGGGTGTTTCTCTCGTGGGCGAGGGTGATCGGGACAATGTCTGGTTGAAGCAGAAGATGCGTATGGAGGACGGAAGTGAGGTGCAAAATCTTGCCTTCACTGAAAGAGGCGGTATTATTGTTGGCGGAGGTGCCGATGTGACTATTCAGAATATCCATGTGAAGAATGTCACGGCTATCGGAATTAATGCCGAGCCAGGTGACGGTCGATTAGTGATGGAGGAGATTTTGATCGAAGGAGCGCGTAAGGGTCTGTATATTCAAAAGGGACGTGAGATAATCATAAAAGACTCTGAAGTGTCATACAATCGTGAGGAAGGAGCAGATATCCGAAATCAAGTTTCTGGTAGCATTACTGAGAGTCGTTTCCGGAATAATAAAGAATCAGGCATCGAGGTTATTCTGGGTGCTTCAAAGATATCGATACATTCGAATATCGTTAAAGACAATGGTTCGAGCGGAATTGCAACCCAGTTCTTGTTTGGTGAAGATCGTGCGGGTGACGTCCGAATTGAAGACAATACGATTGAGGGGAGCACGAACTACGGCATTGATTGTCGGATACCGGGCGGTGGGCCTTTCGCTGGTGATTATTTTCTCAATTCGCTTCGTATTGAAGGGAATACCTATAAGGGGAATCAGAAGGGTGATATTGCCCCGCGTTGTAAGGTTCTGACAGAAGAAGAGTCTCGAGCATTAGCGGAGAAGGAGGCTCGGGAACAGGAATGGGAAGCGAAGCGTCAGGCGCCGTTACTGCTTTCGGAAACAGAGCTGTCTCGTCGTACCTTGGCGGCCGCTCAGGAACGCAAGGCGTATGATGAGATTCAGATCAGTGATGAGCGGGAACGCTTCGGACAATCCGGAGAGAGTCTCAATGCGGCGCTTTTGCACATGGAACGGTATGTTCAAGAAATGTCAGAACGTTCCTCATTTGCCTGTTTTTTTCTTGGCAGAGATGTTGCCGCGAATCGTGCGTTCAGAGCGACCTTTGATAAGGCAGAATCAGTACTCGATGTCTTAGAACAGGGGGGGCAAGGAATCAAATATGATGAAAATCGACGGGTTTTTCAGGAGGTATTGTCAGTGAGTCGTGGGCGATTGGTAGATATGCAGGCGCGAGTTGAGGGATTGCCCGTGTGTCAGTTTTCTCTCCTTGGAAACATGACGCGATGGTTTGCGGAGCGGCGTGATACAAAGCGGATTGTGTCAGAGGAGGAATGGCATCAGGTGGAGCAATCGCTCCCTGGGAACGGAAAAAAGATTCTCCTCCTCGGGACTTTGTCCTGGACGCCGTTTGTTCGGAATCAGGTTGTAGAGAAAGGAGACGAGTATCTTTTTCGACAGATACGAGATGAATTGCGTGGATACGATACAGTAGTTGCTGATATTGCATTACCGATACTGAATGCCGCTGACCCGGTACCCGCGGCTCGGGCAGTGCGTCCGGTATCACTTCCTTCGCGCCTCGCGAATATCTTCTCAGCGAATAATATCCGTCTCTTGAGTGTAACCGGTCTTTCTGATCACGATCTTATGACCACAAAGTTGCTCGCCCAAACTGAAGCGAATTTACAGGATACGAGTGCCGATGTGTTTGGATCTTCTGGGAAAAATGCGGCGCGAATACTGGGAGAAAAAACAGTACGCTTTTTTGGGTATGACGAAGGGAAACCGCAGCGTCTGGAGAGGATACTGACTGAGATAGCGGAGGCAAGGAAGTCCGCCAACGCGCTCATCGTGTATGTCGCTTGGAAGAAAACAGCTTCTTCAATAGCAAATGCGGAGCGGATGAATGAGCAGCGTTTACTTGTAGAGCGTCTTATTGAAGTGGGAGCAGATATAGTCGTTGGTACCGGAGTGTCGTTGCCGATTCAGTCAGAAGACATTTCAGGCCATCGGGTGTATTATTCTCTGGGAGACATGTTCCCGGTTACCGAGTCTCCGGATGGATTTTCGGCCATTTCAATCGGTTTTGATCAGTCAGGTTCTCTGGTGATTGAGGAGCGGAAGGGCAGATATGATGGAGATGAAGGCGTTGTCTTCCCGAGCAGTGAGTGATTAGGTGTTCGGGATAGACCTGAAAGTGTGCTCTGGTAAGCAAATTTTATAATTTATTTTCTCATGTATGACTGAACCGATGCCGTACCTCTCGATTGTGGTACCACTGTACAATGAAGAAGGAAACGTGGAACTTCTCCATCAGAAAATCCATACAGCCCTCGAAAAAATCGGCAAACCATTTGAGATTCTTTTTGTGGATGATGGCTCGAAGGATAAGACACGCGCGGAAGCAGAGCGCTGTAAGCCGGTTACTCTTATTGTGTTTCGCAAGAACTTTGGTCAGACAGCGGCTTTTGATGCTGGAATCAAGGAGGCTCGGGGTGAGATTATCATCACGCTTGATGGCGACCTTCAGAATGATCCCGCGGATATCCCTCTGTTGCTGGCTAAGATTGATGAGGGATTTGATGTGGTGTCAGGATGGCGACATAAACGTCATGATCCTTGGAGTAAGAAAATTCCATCTCGTATTGCCAATTTCCTTCGCAAAGTCCTGATTCATGATGACATACATGATTCAGGGTGTAGTTTGAAGGCATATCGGAGAGAGTGTTTCAGAGATATTGACTTGTTTGGCGAGATGCATCGTTTCATCCCTGCATTACTTCAGTTGGAGGGTTTTCGGGTAGCCGAAGTCAAAGTGAGTCATCATCCGCGTATTCATGGTGTGACCAAGTACAACTGGAAACGTGGGTTGAAGGGTTTTGTGGATATGATTTCTATTTGGTTTTGGCGAAAATATTCCCACCGACCATTGCATCTTTTTGGAGGTGTCGGAGTGGCCCTGATTGGACTTGGTGGTGTGATGCTCTCCTGGATGTTTATTGAAAAAATTGTCTTTCAATCACCAATTGCTGATCGGATTTGGCCACTGATGGGTATTTTCTTTGTGCTGATCGGAGTCCAGCTTTTTATTTCGGGATTGCTTGCGGATATTGTCGTGAGGAATTATTATCAGTCGCGACATCGGATGAATTATAATGTGAAAGAAGTCATAATTCGGTAGTTGATGATTGAGATATGAAACTCGCTTTTGTTGGAACTGGGTATGTGGGATTAGTTTCTGGGGTGTGTATGGCGGAGCTTGG
>JAUPUC010000080.1 GCA_030917745.1 Patescibacteria group bacterium
CCTGTGACATATGGTCGTTATCCGGCATCACCTGCTTGGCTCCGATATCGGCCCATTCACGCTTTTCCTCGGATGATTCAAGTACGCGGGCTTTTTCCGCTTCCTGGGCCCGATACGCTTCGAGATATTTCCGTACCTGATGCGCCTTCATTGCAGCATAATCCGTCCAGCCGCCTGCATACAGAGTGGCTTTTTTGGTCAAGACATCAATTTCAATGACCCGACTCACAACCGTATCCAAAAACTGTCGATCATGCGAGGCCACCAGACATGCAGCCTTGGTCTTCGTCAGATAACGTTCGAGCCACAGAAGAGCCGGAAGATCGAGATTATTGGTCGGTTCGTCGAGCAACAAGAGATCGACACCACGAAGCAATACCCCTGCCAAAGCCGCCTTGCGCCGCTCACCTCCCGAAAGTTGATCAAGTGGAAAATCCTCTGGAATATGTGACAAAGCCAATCCTTCGAGAATACCTCGCGCACGCTGACGGAACTGATACCCTCCGAGACGTTCAAATGTTTTTTGCCATTCCTCATACTCTGCTAATTTTTCCGGCTGCTCAAGTGACCGCTCGAGCTTCTCCATGCGCCGTCTCGCCTCACCCACACCAGCCATACGCTCGAGATAGACAATAAAGGTTTCTTCGCTCGATTCCGAAAGAGCCTCTTGGGGCAGATAGCCTACGAGAATTCTGTTTACCTTGATCATCTCTCCTCTGTCATAGGTTTCTTCGCCGGCGATGATCTTGAGGAGCGTTGATTTACCGACCCCATTGGCTCCCACCAGTGCCATTTTTTGACCCTCACCCATGCTAAAAGACACCCCCTCAAGAATACGACGTGTCTCGTATCGTTTTCGAATGTCACGAAGTGTCAGCATACAATACAAAAAAGTGTCAGAAGTAAATAGCTATCAAAAAAGACCGATACTTTCGGCCTTTCTCTTACTCTTCTATTATACTACAAATTTCAAAAAGAATCAATACTCTTCTGTTTCATCCCCGATTTCTCCAAAACGATGCTCTAAATCAGCTCGTAATTGAGCCAAATCATCATGCTTGGTGAGCACGCCATCATCCAGCTTCTCCGCGATCACCTCAGTTACCAGATCGAGATATTCGTTAAGATCAGTGACGCCTTGCTCATTGGCACGCCGCTTCACTTCAAAGAAAATATTCTGCTCGAATGAACGATTCGGATCAATGTCGTATGACATAGACGGTATCCTTATTTAGATTATTTTGTTGAGTAGCCAGAATACTACATATGCCGTTCTATCTTCGCTTTCTTTTTTGAAGATAGGCCTCACTCCTTTCTAACACTTTTCGGGCATTTGCAAAAGTCACCTTCTCTCTCGCCTCTACGAACGGAAGCCAGAGCCACTCACGGTGTTCATGAGAAAGTTGTACGTCTTTCTCGGTTGTCTCCGCCGGATAAAAGAATGCGCGTTTGAAAATCCACGTGCCACGTTTTTCTCGTTCCCGCCGCATCTTCTCACTCCCATGTGCCACGTAAAAAAATCGATTCTCTGTCCGAAAAGGATAGACGTTCATCTCCTGTATTCCGGTTTCCTCTGCTACCTCTCGACGCAAAGTTTCCTCTTCCGTCTCCCCTTCTTCGACATGACCACGAGGAAATTCATAGTGCCCACTCGGATACCGAAGCAAGAGGTATTCTCTCTCTGCTCCTGTCTCTCGAAAGAGTACCGCTCCCACTGATTTTTCCCAAATCACTGGTGCCCCCAACCAATGGAGAAATACATATAACGGCTTGACTACTGGAAGTTTCATAAAAAAGATATTTCTGAAAAAGAATGTTCCTAGACCACCCAAAAACCTCGGGGCTTCACGGCAGCTCTCTCTTAGGGTACACTGAAACACTGTGCCTGACAAAGTCTCTTTTCCTGATTATCCGCTTCTATGATTGTCCGACCCCCCTCACTGTCCAGCGTTATCCTACGAATTCTCAAAGAATCCAGTTGGTTAGCCTTTCTTTTGATACTCGGGGTCACTTTGGGAGGAGGCGCTATTTTTCTGGTTGGACTGCCTTCCTTGGACCATATCCGAGAACTCCCTCATGATCGGACATCCATTCTCTATGATCGCACCGGTACACAAGAGCTCTATCGTTTCTACGGAGAAGAAAATCGCATCGTCCTAACGCATGATGTCATCCCCGACATCGTCCGCCACGCTACTCTTGCGGCCGAAGACCGGAATTTTTTCACTCACCCTGGCGTGGATGTTCCCTCGCTTTTCCGGGCTCTCATCAAAAACCTCGAATCAGGAAGTATCCGCCAAGGAGGGTCCACCCTTACACAACAAGTCGCTCGAGCTCTCTATCTCACACGTGAGAAAACTTTTTCCCGAAAACTCAAGGAGGTCATTCTCGCAATCAAAATTGAACGAGCCCTGAGCAAAGATGAAATACTCGATCTCTATCTCAACACTGTTCCGTATGGAGCCAATGCCTATGGTATCGAAACGGCCGCCAACACCTATTTCAATAAACCAGCACGTGACCTCACGCTCGAAGAAGCAGCTCTGCTCGCTGCGCTGCCTTCCGCTCCTTCTGCACTCTCGCCTTATGGTGATGGCAAAGATACACTCATTCAACGGAAGCGCCATATTCTCATTGCCATGCATGATCTCGGATTCATCACCACTGATGCTTTCAAACAAGCCGACGCCGTCGACCTCCTTGCAAACGTGAAGCCAAGGCAGCAGCCGATACGAGCACCTCACTTCGTCTTTTTCATCAAGGATGAACTCCAAAAAACCTTCGATGAAAACACCCTCCGTACTGCCGGTCTTCATGTTGTCACTTCTCTTGATCTCCGCCTCCAAACCGCAGCGGAACAAGCGGTCATCGAGGGAGCCAAACGCAATGCCGCTCGTCACGCGAATAATGCTGCCCTCGTAGCCACCGATCCACGCACTGGGGAAATCCTCGCCATGGTTGGCTCAAAAGACTACTTCGACCAGAGCATTGATGGGAATGTCAATGTGACTCTTCGTGAACGCCAACCGGGTTCTGCTTTCAAGCCATTCACCTACGCTACCGCTTTCAGTCAAGGATATGAACCAGAAACGAAAATCTATGACGTCCCGATTAATTTTGGACCCGATGGAAGTGGTACGAGCTATATCCCACGCAATTATGATGGTAAATTTCATGGTCTTATCACCATGCGCCAAGCACTCGCGATGTCCCTTAATGTCCCGGCCGTCGAAACTCTCGCACTTGCTGGTATCGATGAGACTATCAACACCGCCACCCAACTCGGCATCACCACACTCACCGAACCGAAGCGCTATGGACTCTCTCTTACCCTCGGCGGAGCTGAAGTACGGCCGCTCGACATGGCACGAGCGTTTGGTGCCTTCGGACAAGAAGGCATCGTTCATGACATACTCCCCATCCGATCCATCTTCAACGCTCAAGGTCAAACTCTCTTTGAGGCCCCGCTTTCAGAAGGGAAACGCGCTCTGGATACTGAAGTCGCGCGTAAAATCAATTCAATACTTTCAGACAATGTCGCGCGCACTCCAATATTTGGACCACGTAGTCCCATCGCCTTCCCGCCAGGCGTAGCGGTTGCGGCTAAAACTGGGACCTCGCAGGATTTCAATGATGCCTGGACTGTCGGATACACTCCTTTCATCGCTGCAGCGGTCTGGGTTGGGAATAATGATCATTCCCCAATGACGGCTGGCTCAGATGGTATTTTCGTAGCCGCTCCTCTCTGGCGATCATTCATCGACACCGCTGATTTTGATACACCAGATACAACCTTTGTTGCCTACAAGCAATCCTCATCCGTGAGTCCTACCCCCGTCCGCCCTCCTGGTCTCGCACTTACTGCCATTGAGAACAAAACCCGCTATCTCAACAAAAAAACCGGCCGAGAAATTTCACCAGAACAGGCGAAAAAAATGAAGAAAAAACGCTATCAAACAATCGAATCTGATCCATTCACTCCCGAAAATCCGTAACATCGCCTTTCATTGCTCTGTTGAAAAACACTTCTTTATTGCTTATTTCATTCAACTTGCGGGCTGCCCAAATGACGAGGAAAGGGCATATTCAGGGAATAGACGAACGCAAGCGGTTTCTCCAGTTGTGTTTTTTGAGTGTGAACTCGCGTTTTTTAACAAGTTTTCAGGCGACTATCGGCTGAAGTAATCCACCCGCCATCATCAAACGTCACGAAATCCTCCGTGGCGTTTTCATGTTCTAAAAATATACACTTCTATTCCTTCCGCAAAGCCTCCATCGGTGAAAGACGTGAGGCTCGATACGCCGGCGCAAGCCCAAACACCACGCCCACCAAACCAGCGAATCCAACACCGAGAAGAAATGAATTCAGCGTAAAAGCAAGCTTGAGACCATACCCGAGCTGTCCAGAGATAAAAGTCAGCCCCCAGGTCATCACGACACCAAGAAAGACCCCGATAAGCCCGCCGAGTACCGTGATAATGAGTGATTCAAATAAAAATTGCCATAATACACTTTTTGAAGACGCACCAACTGCTTTGCGGAGTCCGATTTCACTCGTCCGCTCGGCTACAGAAACGTACATGACGTTCATAATACCGACCCCCCCAACTACCAACGAAATTGAAGTCAAAAACATGAGGAGAAGACTCATTGCACCAAGAATAGAAGAAACGGTCTCCTGTGCTTCACGAGCAGAAGTCACAACAAAATCATCCCGATCTGGATTTGTGATATCATGTCGTCTCCGCAACGTCTCACGGATCAAGGCCACTGTTTCAGCCTCGCGTGAAACATCGCTCATTTTCGAAGTAAAAAAAGCG
>JAUPUC010000007.1 GCA_030917745.1 Patescibacteria group bacterium
CGATCCTCTCTCGCTTCTCGTCGCTTCTCACGATACAAGATATACGCTTTCGCGGTCTCAGCATACCCGTATTGAATCAGCATATCCTCAACAATATCCTGTACCTCCTCAACCGTCGGAATCTTATCGAGAAACTCTTCTTCCAATCGGGCATACACATCTTCCGCCAACACCTGTGCGATAATCTCATCGTGTTTTCCGGTCGCTTTGGATGCTTGATTCAAGGCATCCTCAATTTTCTCCAATTTGAAATCAACAATCGAACCATTCCGCTTCTGTATTTTGTAGACTGGCATACCTTTATTTTTACCTATTACACCACAAACTCACCCCAAGATGCCTTGTCGCACCCAGTATATTCTCCTCACACCCCTGTTCTAACACGTCGAAACAAAGTGGAATTCTCCCGACTATACACATTCTATAAACACTCGAGAGGCAAAAAGGTGTCACGACCCAACGCAATGCTTTTCAGAGTATTGCCCTCAAATGCTTTCTGGCTCGAGAAAGACGTAATTTGGTAGCATTTTCAGATATACCAAGAAGGACCGATATTTCATGTACCGAAAAACCCTTCTGATATTTCATCGAAAGTATTTCACGCTCTGACGGACGTAAAGCCGGAGAATCAAACACACGTTCTACTACAGAAGAAGTTGGAGCAGCAAAACTCGCTGCATCTTCACTCGCCCGATCATCAAAGAGCGCAACCGTTTGTTTCTTGCGGTAATGATTCACGAGGAGGTTATGAGCCACCCGAAGGAGATAGGTCCCATACGAAGCATTAGTTGCCGTAAAACCAGGGAGATAAACAAGCGCCCGATAAAAGGTCTCCTGAGTGAAGTCCTCAGACATATCCCGATCATAGCTCAAGTGCCGGAGAAAATACCGTTTCACGAGAGATTCATACTTAACATAGAGACGACGAAACTCCCGGGCATCTGCTTGAGCTGCTTCAACCAAGATGCGGTCTTCTTCACGGGCAGCAAAACGCTCACAAAGAGGATGGATTAACTCGCTGGTGATAAAATCGCCCAAAGCCCCTTTTTGCTTCTGAAGATCAGTTTTGGTTTCTGTCTCCGTTTGAGTCGCAAACCAACGTTTCGCCCACGCAAAAAAACGAGCCTCCGAAACCCGCATCCCTGTCCCAAAAAGTTGCTGAAAATCAGCTCCGAATCGCTCCATCGCTCCATCTCCCTCAAGATGAAATGGTTGAGCAGCGATAAAAAAACGTATTTCCTTATTCCCCTCAACGAGAGGAGCAATGTGCACACGTTCTCGATACTGTTGCCCGTTTTTTCGTTGATTGTCTATGTCCGCAATCACAGAATGTCGACGCCCGAGCTCTTCCCACAAGGAATCATAGAAAACGCGCGGCATATGCCCACCCCAGAGTCGGCCAGGTTTTTTCCCAATTGTTTCAGCGATTGAATACCCCGTCCGTCGTTCTGCTCCTTCATTCGCATACACCGCTATACCAGTCGCATCAGTAATCACAAGCATCCCGAGCGAATGCTCAAGTGCCTGTGCTACTCCGTGCCTCATGAGAACAGATTGCATACAAATACCAACGAAAAAATTCCTTCTCCATGATAGCGCAGAATCCTGAGGTCGACACGATTGACAAAACACACAAAAAAAGTCATGAAGCCACCCAAAGAAAAAGCTGCTGGAACCAATGGCTCCAGCAGCTGATCTCATCATGAGACGATACCTCAAAACATCTTCAGCACCGTCAGGCCAATGACTGCCAGGGCGCAGAGGCATACCCCAGTAGCCGCCATGATATCCTTCCGGTGGAATCGGCGATGCCGACGACCGTCAAGTCTTCTCACACGGGCACGCCAACACACAACAGCCAGTCCGATAACCAACAGCATGAGCCCGAAAAGAATACCCAAAATCACTGAAACATCCAACATTTTGCACCTCCACGCAAAAAAACTCCTGATACACCAAACTAGAACTCCTCAACAAAAGTTAAGGCATTCCCTGTTTTTCCTGCCCGTCCCGTACGACCAATACGGTGGATATAATCCTCGTAGGTCTCCGGCACATCATAATTGATGACATGGGTAATATCATTGATATCCAATCCTCGAGCCGCAACATCAGTTGCTACCAACACTTTCAGCTCGTCTTTTTCGAATTGACGAAGAGCACGCTCACGTTGACTCTGTGATTTGTCCCCATGCAAAGCGTCCACCTTGAACCCGCGTTCACGCAGGGTTTTCGACAGGCGGTCTGCACCATGCTTGGTCCGACAAAACACCAGGATTTTCTCGAAACCTTCCTTCAAGAACAGCTCATGCAAGGTTTCTACCTTCTGTTCACGATTCTTCACCACGATAATGTCCTGTTCGACATTTTCCGAGGTCGCTCGAGATTCGATGCGAATAGTAATCGGGTCTTTCAGAAATTTCTTGGCTAAATCCGCAATTTCTCGCGGGAGCGTCGCGGAGAAAAACAGCGTCTGCCGAGGTTCTTTCAGAAGCGAGAGGAGATATTTCATGTCATGAATAAATCCCATATCAAGCATCCGATCCACTTCATCCAACACAACCGTGTTGAATGGCGAGAGATCAAGGTTTTTCCGCTCGACCAAATCCTTCAAGCGGCCAGGAGTCCCAATAACAAAATTTGGATTCTGCTGTAGACGTTTGATCTGAGGATAAATATGTGATCCACCAATGCAGACCGCTGACTGAATCCCAAGTCCACGAGAGAAATCGCGGAACTCCACATCAATCTGATTCGCCAATTCCCGAGTAGGAACAATGACTAAAGCCTTTGAGGTGCGATTATGTAACACCTTGTGCAAAAGTGGAATCAAAAAAGCGGCCGTTTTCCCAGTACCAGTGCTCGCCATGCCGATGACATCACGATTTTCAAGTACCACAGGGATAGCCCCATCTTGAATAGGGGTTGGATGCACGTATCCGCGACGCTCAATATTGGCTTTCAATTTTGGATCAATACGAAAATCTACAAAGCGATGCTTCGGATCGAACGATTCCGCTTGAGTAGTCACAATAGCCTTGCGAACAAACAGCTCTGGGTCAATCGAAGAGGACTTCTTCCGATTACTCCCGGCTCGAACACCACTCTGATTCCTCCGACCCACATAATTCCTTCCTGATAACTGGCGCAATTCACTGGAATGGCGCTTTTCAAAAGTCTTTCGAAACATAATTCTTCTTCTTTAGTGCTTGGGCATCGTCCCTTGGTTATGGGACAAATACCAGAAATTACTCCTACCCAAGCCCTTTTCGCATCCCCACACCACACAGGAAAGAAATCAGATAAGATAACCATTATAGCAGAAAACAAAAAACAAGTCAACACCACCAAGAAAACATTCCTCTTCGACGATGAACCGGGTCACTTCCGTATCCTGAATACTTGACTCCTTCCAAAAAACACCGTACAATTTCGGTTTATGTGCACCTGCACATAATTCCTCGTCCGTCCTTTTACAACTGAACAGGAGAATCCCCTATGTACATGCTCCAGGCTGCTTCCGACAACCCGCATCAACAACA
>JAUPUC010000098.1 GCA_030917745.1 Patescibacteria group bacterium
TATTGAATAAAGATGAAAAAATGTTAAAGGACTTTCCGTTGAGGCATCCATGGAACCGTCTCGTCGCGTTTCGACACGCCTTGCGATTTCAAGAGCGGGTGCGGATGTAGGCGGCATAGTCCTTGTCGGCGCCTCCGATGTGGTCGATCCACCAGCGGCCGAGGTGGACTTCGAGGTCAATCAGCATTCCATCGACTGACTCAAAAGTATAAATGCGCTCTTTCATATGTGTGTAACGCTCGATAAATTGTGCATGTAAGGCGCGGTGTTCGACAAGGTGTGGGTATTGATGTTCTTCCATGTAGCGTTCTTCATCAACAAAGTGCTCATCGATGTACTGATCCAGGAACTTGAGTACTTGTTCGATGACAATAAGGTTATTTTGTCCCCCCGCAAGGGCATCAAGGAGAGCGTTGACTTGTTCGAGAAGTTGCTTGTGTTGATTGTCGAGTTTGTCATCGCCGACTGACAGAGCAGGAGTCCAGGTAAATTGTATATTCATAGATACTGTTTAGTATATAAACTACTTTGAGTATATCCGAAATAGATATTTTGTATAGAGCGATTTCTGGGTAATACGATATGGCTATTTGCTTCAAATGGAGATTTTGACTACTCTAACGAAAGGATTACTGAATTACTCTTCTACTATGAAATCTCAGATTCGTGTGTGCGTGAATGTAAACTGTTGCCAGAGGGGAAGCCAGGAGGTTGCCACTACGCTCGAGAAAGCCTTTATCGATGGTTCAACAGAAGTGATCACCTCTGAAAACTGTTTTCGTTTTTGTAAATCTGGTCCGAATGTGGCAGTGAATGGCGCTTTGCTCCATCACATGAGTCCTTCGAACGCGGTAGCTCGGGTGCGGCAAGCTTTGACGCAGAAGACCGTTAAAAAAGAAGCTCTTGGGACACGACCTCTCGATGAGCTCGATGCCGCTCTTGACGAGATGATGAAGTTCTAGGGGAATATTGCATTTTTTGAAAGAGCGTGTTAGGGTGTCTCGATACTTCGAATTGAGGTATCGAGGTGCTTTATTTGCACATCCCTTAATTGCTTTCTGGAGGGAAAAAATATGCAACGATTTTTTGTCGCCCAAATAGTCCGCCTTTTTTCTTGGATAAAGAGAGAAAAAAGGAGTTCTTCCCCACAACAAGATTTCTCGAGAACGGAGTCGGGAGAAAAGAGTGTGCCTCTCTCAGTCGGCTGGCTTTTCTTTGTGTCACTTCTGCTTGGTATTCTGTTGAAACTGGTTTTTAGTCATTTTGTGACTATAGGATATGATGACTATCATGTTATCAACGCGCGACAAACAGTAAATCTTGTCGAACTTCAAGAAAAAACGCTCAGAGAAGGCGGGTCACTTGCGTATGTCTCTCGACACGCTTCAGGACCTCTCTGTCGTGATTCGGAATAATGAATTGATACCACTCTCAAAAGCATATGTCAGAAATATCACCCGAAAGAGAACAGACGACTCAAACGATATCCAAGAACTCTTTCGCCCTTCTGATTCTGCTTGGCGGATTATTCCTGGGGAGTCTCTTTGTCGATATCGGACAACTCGTTCTTGGAAGGGGTTTTTCCCAGTCCGCTGTGCGTGAACACGAAGTACTCGAGCAGGGTGGGCGAACCTGGGTCGCCTATCGAGACCCGAGAGTGGATATGACTTTGTTGACAGATCCGGAATGTAAGGCTTGCAATACGGATGAGGCGCTTGTGTGGTTACGGCGTGTACTTCCGACCTTGAGTGTTTCAGTGATATCTCAAAATTCCGATGAGGGCCACCGACTCATCAAGCAACATGATCTTCGGTCGCTTCCGGCACTTCTCTTCTCAAATGCCATTGAAAAGACAGATTTTTTCGCCCAAGCACATTCACTCTTCCAGCTCTCAGAAAAACAGTATCTCCTCAATATGGAAGAACTCGGTTTGCCTGTGGGTAAGTATCTTGCAATTCCATCCATGACTGATCAGAGTATTGTCCTGGGGCATCGGGAGGCTTCACTGGCTGTCATTATTTACTCTGATTTTCAGTGTAGTTTTTGTGGCACCTTCCATAAAAATCAGATCAAAAAACTGCTTGATGAGTACGGTGATCGAGTTGTCTTTGTCTTTAAGGCCTTGCCTCTGGATACGCATCCCAAGGCACCGCTTCTTGCCTCAGCTGCTCTGTGCGCTCATGAACAGGGGAAATATTTTGATTATGCGAATGCTCTCTTCAGTAAGCAGCATGAGCTCGAACAGCGCTCAAATACAAAACAGGAACTGAAAAATATTTCTTGGATGGCTAAGCTCAACTGGAAATCTTTTTCCGATTGTTTGGATCAGGATCGTTTCGCGAAACAGGTCGAGGATGAAGCTTCGGAGGCCCGCAAACTTGGTGTCACTGCTACTCCAGCTGTCTTCATTGGGAATCGCTTTTTTTCAGGTGCAGCCGAATATGACACTCTCAAGAAAGCTCTTGATGAAGAGCTAAGTGAGGAATAAAAAACAGCACGTTTGAGACGGCTGTTTTTTATTTCTCTATTGAGCCAAGACCGGGATTTGAACCCGGGACCTATGCGTTACGAGTGCATTGCTCTACCAACTGAGCTATCTTGGCATTGGTACAAACGTCTTTTTGTTGGCCTCTGTGTGGAGTTTATCCGCCTTATGGCGGAAGTCATTGCTCTACCAACTGAGCTATCTTGGCTTGTATATAAAACAAGAGGAGTATACCGGAAACACATCTTTTTTTCAAGCTGCGGCGTGAATCTATGGCTCTCGGAAGAAAACGATAACTTGAAGTACCGCTCTCTTTCCGCTACAATAGAGGAACTCTTATGGAATCACCTCTTGAAACACTGACCCTTCTTCGCCAAAAACTCCTGCGTTTGCAGGAATATCTTTGACTTTGCCACGAAGGACAAAAGAATCACCGAGCTGACCTCTGAGAGCGAGCAGTCTGGCTTTTGGGATAACCCCAAGCGTGCCGGTGGCATCATGAAAGAACTCGAGCGCCTCAAAGGAGAGCGCGAGAAATTTTGCGCTTTGGAGAGAGAAATGAACGATACGGCTGATTTGATTGCTCTTGGTCTCTCAGAAGCGGAAATGCTCGAGGTCGAACAGACTATTGCTGGATTCGAGCAGACATTCGCTGAATGGGAATTTTTGGCATTGCTCTCCGGCACATACGACACTCATGATGTGCTGCTTACTATTCGTAGTGGAGCAGGCGGTGTCGATGCTCAGGACTGGGCAGAGATGCTCCTTCGTATGTATTTACGTTTTGCTGAGAATCGCGGATGGAAAACAAAAATACTGGATGAAAATCGAGGAGGTGAGGCCGGCATCAAAAGCGCGACGATTGAAATAACCGGTGAATACGTCTACGGGTATTTGTCGCTTGAAGCAGGTATTCATCGTTTGGTTCGTCTCTCTCCATTTAACGCGAATAGCTTGCGACAAACCTCCTTTGCGTCCGTGGAAGTACTTCCGGTGATCGAGGATGATGCGGCACTGGCTATCCGTCCTGATGATTTGCGTATCGATACCTATCGTTCTTCGGGAGCCGGAGGACAAAATGTCAATAAGACTGAAAGTGCGGTTCGAATCACTCATATTCCAAGTGGTTTGGTAGCCGCATGCCAAAGTGAGCGATCACAACTTCAAAATCGTGAAGAAGCAATGAAGATGCTTCGGGGAAAACTCGCGCAACAAGAGATAGATAAACAAGTCATAGAGCGACAGAAACTGAGAGGTGAAGTGAAGAGCGCGGAGTGGGGGAATCAGATACGTTCGTATGTTCTCCACCCATACACGCTCGTCAAAGACCATCGGAGTGACATCGAAACGAGTGACACGGCTGGTGTTTTGAACGGACATATTGACCTTTTTATTGAGTCTAACTTGCGCGCCTTGCGAAAGTAAGCGAAAATAGAAGAACAAGGTATTCATCAAAAACAAATATGTCGAATATTGTCCCGATTATCCATTTTGAGCACGTCTCAAAGCACTTTTCTTCCGAACAGCAGGTACTGAGAGATATTACTTTCTCTCTTTTACCAGGTGAGTTTGTTTCATTAGTTGGCGTGAGTGGCGCTGGCAAATCCACAATTCTCAAGCTTATCTACGCTGAGGAAATTCCTTCAGAAGGAGAGGTATATTTTAATGGTCGTCCAATTAGCGGCATCAATCGCAAACACCTCCCATTTTTTCGTCGCAATATCGGGACGGTTTTTCAGGATTTCAAGCTTCTTCCTAATCGAACTGCTTTTGAAAATATCGCCTACGCTCTCGAGGTTGATGGCCGGGAGACCGAGGAAATTCATCGTGAAGTGCCCGAAATTCTCGAAATCGTGGGTCTGAGCGACAAAGCCAATCAGTATCCAGGTCAGCTTTCCGGTGGTGAACAGCAGCGTGTCTCACTCGCTCGGGCACTGATTCATCGTCCAAAAGTGATTGTCGCGGATGAACCAACTGGCAATCTTGACCCAGTTTCGACTCAAGAAATTGTCAGGCTTCTGCTTGAGATTCATTCCTTTGGCACGACCATTCTACTTGCTACTCACAACAAGAGCATCGTTGATACTCTTGGCCGACGTGTTATCACGCTCGAGCAGGGGAGAATAGTGAGCGATGAAGCACATGGTAAGTACACAGTGGAGCATGCCTCGGTTCCGCAGAGTGTCTCAAAATCAACCTCTCCCAAAAATATCTAACCCTATGAAAACACTCAAATTGTGGCGCACCTTTCATGAAGGTCTGACCAATGTCCGTCGGAATGGATGGCTTTCGTTCGCGACGGTCGCTATTCTCTCTCTTTCACTTTTTATCATTGGGCTTTCAAGTTTCATTGCGTATTCGACACATTTAGTCCTCGATAATATCAAGGATAAGGTTAATGTAACTATTTCGTTCAATCAAAATGTCAGTGAAGCGCGTATCGTGGAAATTAAAACTTCCCTCGAGAAGTACACTCAGGAAATCGCCTCGGTAGAATTTATCCCTCGTGAACAGGCACTTGCTGAATTTCTCGCCCAGAACGGCAATGATGAGAGCGTTAAAAAAGCACTCGAAGAAATCGGTGAGAATCCGCTCTTTTCTTCGCTGATTGTCAAAGCAACCAAGCCGGAATACTACGAAGTCATCGCCAGGCAGGTACAAGGTTCATCATTCCGAGATGATATCAGTCGTGTCAACTACGAAAAAAACAAGAAGATTTTTGAACGTATCCAGCTCATCAACCGTACGGCAACCACGGCAGGACTGACACTCGGGAGTATTTTTATCGCGGTCGCGTTGATTATCACTTTCTATACGATGTATATCACTATCCATTCGCATAAGCAGGAATTTGAAATCATGCGTCTCGTCGGCGCGTCA
>JAUPUC010000046.1 GCA_030917745.1 Patescibacteria group bacterium
TCGAATTTTATGCTCTTTGCCTTTCAAATAATCCACATTCGGTACGATATAATCGATACCCGGCATATCTTCTTCAGGAAACTGCATGCCCATATCAATGATGACGATATCGTCTCCATATTCAAAGACCGTCATATTGCGACCAACCTCTTCTTGTCCACCGAGTGGAATAATACGCAGTACGTTCTGGTCAATCAAGGGGACATTGCCTCCCTCGCGTTTCTTCATAAACTGCGGTTCAGGATTCCGAAAACTACGCCCACCCCCCGATCGCCGATTCCCTCCATTCTGACGCCCCTGAAGCGGTTTCTTAACCTGCTTTTGATCATGTGATGTCTTTTGTTTTGTCGAATCCTTTGGCTGCACGGTGGTGGAAACAACATGATTTGCTTTTGGACGTGCTGGGGCAGCATGATACACCCGTGGAGGACGAGGTGCTCCTGTAGTATTCGCCTGGGCGTAGGACGGATGATGACGGTTCTGCTGTTCACGACTCGATTGTTCACGAGCAATAATACCCTCAAAAGATCCAATGGCAGAGCCAGTCTTTCTTGGGAGTCCATCTTGACGGCTTGGACTGATTGGCCGTTTTGATACATGGTGGTGAGACGATGCATCACGCGGAGCAAATTTTTGCCCACGATTGTTTTGGGTACTTGGTACCATACACTCTTCGTTTATGCCCGACATCCCCTCAACCGGTATTCCGATTGAGCATGACGTCATGCAAAGTAAAAAAGATTACATATGCTCTTGTAGATTGTTTTGCGCCTTTTTCTATACAAGCGCTTCGACAAATGCATTGTGGGGATAGAGAGACTCGAACTCTCACAGTATTGCTACCACTAGCACCTGAAGCTAGCGTGTCTACCAATTCCACCATATCCCCGAAAAATATCCGAACACGTCCATCAAAAGGAGGACTCTGTATGTAATTCTGTCTCCTCGTCCTGGAAATCTCCTTTCGCACAGGATACTTACCGTATCGGAACAAAGAAGATCTTCAAAAAAATATACTACAACATCTTCTTCAACTGTTCCACCATATTGACCGGCGTCGGATCTTGACCGTATTCGAGCGCGAGATAATATGATGTGAAATCTGCGATAAGAATTGACCCAAACATTTTCTCAAATACCGTTTCTCCTGGCATTTCCACTATTTCCACTGACACACCCTTTTCACGCAACAATCCAGCCGTCACCTCAAATCGTTTCTTGTTCTTCGGATGATCGTCTGAATCCCGAAGCATCACCACCGTAAACTTTGCCTGCGGGAGAGTAAACCCAACCATTTCATTGTGATTCAACTCAGGAAAAAAATTCCAAAAAGCCGGTGTTTTCGCGTTCTCATTGATTTTAATCTTCCAAATCATGGCGACGCTCTTGTAACGAACCGTACTGTAAATGACCGGGGTGGTTCCGACCAGTTTCTGAGCCAGAGCCTTTCCTATTGTTTCATATTCTTCGAGTTTCGCCTTGAGTGCTCCGGCATAACGAGATATTTCCTCTGTCGTATCCGGCACCATACCCTGATTCACCAGCACCTGATACATCGCTCCAATAAAATATCCCGTACCCATACGTGGCTGAAACCCTTCTACGGGAATCGGCATATTCACATGAGGAATATGGTGTTCTAGACACAGTGATTCCACCTTCCCACCACTCGAAAAACCAACACAGGGTAAATGATGTTCAAGAGCTTCCTCAAACGCTGCAATCGTTTCCTCAGTGTTTCCTGAATACGAACAAATGAAATTGAGACAATTATCAAAGCTTTCGTACGGAAGACCGTAAAAACGGTTCTGAAATATACCCACTCTTTGGCCAGCTATTTTCTCTCGTCGAGCTAAATCACTGAGATAAACCCGAAAGAGATTGCCAGGCAAAGCCGACCCTCCCATTCCTGAAATCATGACTGACTTGAATGTGCCGGGAAGTTTGATATCTTGAGCGATTTTTAATCCTACCATGAATTGATCCGGACTGTCAAGTATCATCTGCCGAAAGTTATAGGTATCGAGCGGGTGTATCATAGGATGTATTTCTTTATATTTTTCTATTGTAGCGTATCATGAAGTACCTGTCTAAGACTCAGCGTCTTATCAAAACCAGAGCCTTTCACCGAAAAGGAAGGTTTCTCTCTTCTGTATTCCCCCTGCTTAATCGTGTTTTTCGCTTCTTACTTCCAAATCCGTTTTGTTTTCACATACCATCGACTCGCATCACCAAAACGCTCACTCGAAGCATTCATTTTCTCCGTACTCATACCGAAGACACTCCCGTCTGAAACGGAAAGATAAGAAGGGCTGAACAGGAACAAAGCTGGCATCTCAGCAAGATAAATGGTCTGAAAATCACGGTAGAGAGAACGTCGCTTTTCCCTATCGAGAGTTTCCCTGGCCGCTGTCAATACCTCGTCAGCATTTGTGTTATCAAAAAGCGCTAAGTTGAGTCCGGATTCACGCTTTTGACTCGAATGCCAAAAAGAATACGGGTCCTGATCAAGCATGGGTTGTTCTCCATACAACAAAGCCTGATATTCACGCGTCTGCAAAGCATTACGCTGGAGATCTCCCGGACTCATCACCGTTACCTCCGCAGTGATTCCGAGAGATTGCCACTGTGCTTTCAGGAGTTCCGCGGTTTTCACGAGTTCTGGCCAATCAGGAATCACCAATTCAATAGTGAGAGTAACTCCATTTTTTTCACGGATACCTTCCCCGTTCCGAATCCATCCTTTTTCATCCAACAAACGATTCGCGTATTCTTGATCGTAAGTTGGCCAGGCAAGATCCGCGGCATATTCTTCCATGAAAGGAAGGAATGGTCCTGTTGCTTCTGTGCCTCTCCCGCCCAGTAAATCGTCTATGATAACCCTTCGGTTTGTCCCTCGATTCAGTGCCTCGCGTACCTCGTCAAACGCTAATGCAATACTCCCTGTCTGATTGAAAAAAACAGCGAACGATCGAGGGGTCTTAATTTCCCGTATTATCGTGCGTTTGCGTTCACTCAGGCGCGATACTCCTTCATCCGAAATGCCCTGCATACCAGAAACTTCTTTGCGAAGGTACCCGTCAATAAGGGATTCTTCGTCTGAATAGAAATGAAGAACAAACTGAGAAATATAAGGTGCCCCACCAAAAAACTTCTCAAAGGCGCGGAGTTCATATTCGAGGATATCTCCGTTTGAGTCCTTGGTAATTCCTTCATAGCGGTACGGACCGCATCCGATTGGCGCGAGATTGTAGTCAGCTAAGAGAAAACGGTCTGGGCTAATTTCCGACCACAAATGTTTCGGCAAGATACCGACGGTGAGGTTCTCAAGAAAACCAAAGTAGGGTTTCCGTAACTCAAAAAGAACCGTATATTTGTCTACCACCCGCACGTCTACTGTCTGCCAGTTCTGCCTAAGCGGACTTTTATTCGTCGGATTTTGTATAACCTGAACCGTAAAAGCCACATCATCTGCCGTCACCTCAATTCCATCATGAAAGAGTACTCCTTCTTTGAGCTTCACAGTATATGTTTTCCCATCTTCAGAAACCGCTAATGATTCAGCGACATTCAAATCCAGCTTTCCCTCGATATTATATTTGTACAAACCGGCAAAGACCAACTGCACCAAGTCTGCGTCAGCATCACTCGTTTGAGACAGAATAGGATTGACATACCGTGGCTGGCCAACGATACCTTCCCGATACCGCCCCCCATATTCAGGAGTCTCCTGCGTATTCGCCGTATAGAGTGCGCTTACCCAATAAAAAAACATGCCACCGGCAATGAGTAACAAGACAACGATCAGTGTTTTTTCCCAAAATCCAAGCGCGCGAAAGACATTTCTCATGCCCTGACGAAACACCCGCTGAATGTTCGTAAAAAGTGAAATACTCGTCGGATTACCAGTTATCAGTCACCTCTTCAGGAGATCCTTCTTGTGTTGAAACCCTAGACCCCCATTCCAGAAGCGAAATAAACGTTTGTCGCCGAAAGGGCGAGAAACACAATCGCCAACACCACCGTGGCGTAAAAGAGAAACTTTTCAATACCCCGCTTCGTGTAATACCCACCGAAGTCAGATCCAAATGCCGACCCAAGTCCCGACCCACGATTTTGGAGCAAGATAGAGACTACCAGAAGGAGTGCAATAACGGCCTGAGCGATGAGTAAATATCTCATAAAAAGGAAAAGCTGTCTTAAAGCTTTATGAAAGATACCAAAAAAAAGGCAAGCCGTCAATCAATGAGTGTTGCAATAATATAATAAATATGGTATAATTAAATTTAAATCTCGCTACTTTTCAGAGAGATTAACGACCTGTCCTCGTTTTGAGGTAGATTGTTTTTTATGGCTTCCAGTAGCCCTATTCAGGCGCTTTTTTTTCGTCCTACACCCACAAGTACGCATCCGTCTTTCAGTAAATAAACTTTGCTCCCTCTTGATACAAGGCCATTCTCCTTCAATTACCGCTCAAGGAAATTGCGTTCAAGCGAGATACGCCCATCTGCTGAATCACGCTGGTGACGATAGACGCTCTGCAAAAGTCCCATCATGACACAGAAAGCGAGCAAAGAACTCCCCCCATACGAAAGAAAAGGCGCTGGCAGGCCCGTCACCGGCAAAACTCCAATATTCATGCCAATATTAATCGCGATATGTGTCACAAAAAGAATAAGCGCGCCCACGGCAAGCAGGTATCCAGCATTATCACTGGCTAAATCAGCAATTCGGCGAATTCGATACAGAATAATCCCATACAAAACGAGTACAAGCCAGGAGCCAACCAGTCCCAACTCTTCAGCTACGACCGCATAGATAAAGTCCGTATGTCTTTCTGGAAGAAAGGCTAATTGTGACTGAGAGCCGTGTCCGATACCTTTCCCAAAAATGCCCCCCGAACCAACCGCTACCATTGACTGGAGAACATTATACCCACTCCCCTTCGGATCACGTTCTGGATGAAGAAAAGTATTAATACGGTCTTTCTGGTAGGGAGCCAGAAGAAACCAGGCACCTACAATCAAACAACTCCCCAGTAAAGTGAGCGTGAGCATATGGGAAAAGCGCAGTCCGGCAACCAAAATCATCCCCATCCAAATCGCCATCAATACGAGGCTTGATCCAAGATCTGGCTGCTTCAAAACCAAGAAAATCATGGCGGCTGAAAGAAAAAGTGAGGCAATGATACGCGTCCATTCACCCAGTTCTGTGGTTTTCTTCCGAATAAAACTCGAGAGAAACAAAATCAAAACAATATTCGCGAATTCAACCGGCTGTATCTGAAAAATACCCAATGACAACCAGCCAGATGTCCCACGCACGGTAGAGCCAATAATGAGAAGTAGCCCCAAAACACCCAGCATGAAAAAATACAAAGGAGTACTCGCCCGTTCAATATGTCGATAATCCAAAAAAGCCACAAAAAACATCACCACGATACTCAGCACCGCAAAGATTCCTTGTTTTGCAAAATAATTCGTCCCACCAGAAGAGGAAATGCTCGAGAGGATCAATAAACTCATGCCAATCAACAAAAGCATCGCGGCAAAAAGTATCCAATCAAACTGAAAGAGTCGTCGGGACATTTAGGAGAAAAAAAGTGTTGAGAAATGAATAATGAGCGCAACTATTCCAACTAAACCAAGAGCGGCGATAAACGAGGAGGAAAGCGACGTATCACTCTTACCGATAAACGGTTCCGCTGAATGAGCAAAAAGGGCCAGGAGAAAACAGAGCATGGATGGCACACCAAAAATCGACCAGATAAACACCATCAAAAAAAGCGTCCGGATATGTTCTACTCCGAGAAGAATCGAGACGATTCCTGATCCAATAACACCAATCAGTAAAAATACAACGGCACTCAAATAAAGAAATTTCTTCTTACTCATACTCGATATGGGTTATCGAAACTTGTAACATGCCTACTAAAACCACTTCTGTCAAAAAAAGACTCTGACAATACGCCTTCATCTCACAGGTGAGAACGACTAGAATGGTGTCACCGATGAAGATTGCTTGATAAAGTTTTCTGAATGATAAATATCAGCATCGACAAACATCTCGACATTCTTCACTTCACCCGGGAAAGCTGCTGGCCAAACGAGACGGAAGTCCCGCTGGCTCTTAGATGGCATAGTCAACATCTCAGTCGAATTAATAGCCAATGGTTTCCCGACAACATCGCGTAAAACCACTTTTACAAGCAATGAACGAAAATCGTACTGACTTTCATTGACTACCAACCCTGTTGCAACTCCATAACCCGGACCAGATTGAATGCGCTCATATGCCTGTTGTGTCACCATCACTCGTGGTCGCTCGGTATATCCTTGAAAACGCTCCCAGACCACCTGGGAAATTTCAATAGTAGCCTTGGTTGGTCTTGCCTGGGTCGCGAGATGAAATTCAAACAGATACTTCGTTTCTTGCGGCAGAATAAATGAGGTCCCTGATTGCTGCGCAAGAGGAGTACCTGCCGCGTCTCGAAGGGTAAGGGTGTATGAAAATTGTGAGGCTCCTGCAACATCATTCGGATTATAAATTCTCGCCAAGACATCGTAACTGTTCCGATCTGATGACATAAACGCCACCTCACGAGTCACGATATCTTTGGCATTCAATGGTGGCTCACATTGGTTGGTGCATATCCCTCCACAATCAATACCTATTTCATTTTGATTCTGCTTCCCATCGGTGCAAGTAGGCGCAACTCGAATAAAAAAATAGTACACACCAAAAAGAATCGTCGCGAAAAATACGATATACCCCGACACAATCATACCCTGTTTGAGTACTCGAGAACCCGCCATACGATAAAAATCTGACCTTTTTACGCTCTCTTTTCTTTAGTATACCACAAACGAAAAACCCCAGCGCAGAACGCCGGGACTTGAAATAATTTTGAAAGACGCTGTTCTCGGCACTGACCTACTCTCCCCCGCTCGCGCGAGGTACCATCGGCGCTGGAG
>JAUPUC010000054.1 GCA_030917745.1 Patescibacteria group bacterium
AACGCGTTTGATGGAGCGGATGTGGGTGGATTTAATATTACTGGATTTGATCTGCCATTTCTTAAGGGTGAGTTTGCTGCAGTAGGGAAAAATTTTGATTATTCCGGAAAAAAGATTCTGGACGCGAAAGTTCTCTATCATAAGATGGAAGCACGCGATATGATGACACCCCGGACCCTTTCGGCTGCCTGCAAACTCTACTGTGGTCGAGAGCATGTGAGCGCGCATACGGGTGCGGGTGATGTGCGAACGACGGTAGAAATTCTCGAGAAACAATTGGAAAAATATCCAGAATTTCGGAGTTGGAACTATATCGCCGAACTGCATGGCAATAAGAAACTGCTTGAATCCGTGAAGACAGAACACGCGCCGCTGGTGACGCTTGATGCGCCATTGGCAGGAACGCTTTTTTAGTTACATCTTGCTTTATGGAAAAACAACTGATTCTTTTTGGAGCGCAATACTTGTATCTTGTCATTGTGGTTCTCGCGGGGGTCTTCATATACTCGCAATCGAAGGAACTGCGTTTTAAGTTGTTTATTTCTCTCGTCATTTCCTTCCCTCTGGCTTATATAGTTGCGAAAATCGGAAGCGTCTTTTTTGATAGTCCGAGACCATTTGTTCTTTCGGGAATTCCGTCGCTGATTCCTCATGCTGCTGACAATGGTTTCCCATCAGACCACACACTTCTTTCTGCGGCCTGTGCGGCACTGATTTTCTGGTGTGAGAAAAGGTTGGGTACTATACTCTTGACACTCGCTTTCCTGGTAGGATATTCTCGAATGCTCGCGGGGGTTCATCATCTGGTTGATATCCTTGGGAGCATAGCAATCGCCACAAGCGTCGCATGGGGAGTATGGCGATATGTGACACCAAAGGTATATAGCAAATTCAAGAGATAAATTAATCGATTCTTTAGCGTATGCAGCTTTTATATGGAAAACCAGTAGCTGATCGCATCCATGCTGATATTCGAGAACGAGTGAGTCGATTGACTATTCAGCCGAAACTCGCTGTGATACTGGTGGGGAATAATCCGGCCTCGCATTTGTATGTCAGTCTCAAAGAAAAAGAGGCAGCGATGGATGGAATCGCTTTTGAAAAACACATCTTAATTGAAAGCACTTCAGAGGATGAAATACTTTCCATCATTGCTCGTCTGAATGAAGATGTATCAGTACATGGTATCCTCGTTCAGTTGCCGCTTCCCGATGGGCTGGATACAGATCGTATCATCGGAGCGATGGACCCAAACAAAGACGTCGATGGTTTTCATGCGCACAATGTAGCGGCATTTTTGGCAGGGGACAAGACTCGGATTCCTGTTTTCCCTGAAGCGTTGATGGAGCTCTTGCTCTCGAGCGGACAGCCTCTTGAAGGGCAATCAGCAATTATGGTAGTGAACTCTGAGCACTTTGGTCGAGTCTTACTTCAGGCTGGTGCAAATCATGGCTTGTTGGGGCGTATGATTCCATCGGAGCGTTTGTTAACCGAGACAGGAATGATTTTGGATGCCCGAGTGGTTATGAGCGCTTGCGGTATGCCAAACCTCATTACAGGGAACAGTATCCTTCCTAATACGATTCTTATCGATGGGGGCATCGCGAAAGACGAATCAGGGCGGACAGTGGGTGATGTCGATGCTGAAAATATGGCACATCAGACTGGTTTTCTTGCTCCAGTACCAGGCGGCGTCGGTCCAGTGACCATTGCCTGCCTCTTGCGAAAAGTAGTTTTTCTTGCTGAAAAAAAGAGAACCCCCGAAGTGAGTACTTGAGGGGTTGAATGAGACGCTTGATGCTATGAAAGCAGTATGCCAATACAGATGGGAGTTAGAGGCTCATCCGGACTACTCGAGAGCAAAACCAACATGTGGCATCGGTTATTGACTCCGGACGGCCACCAACATTCCCGGTGTGGCTCTCATGATGGAGGGCGAAGTTGCAATTTGGATTTGGACAGAGGTGGGCGTAGTTGTCGTAAAAATCAACTGACCCGAGGTCTACATATTTATTTTGGTGCCGCGGGAGAGACTCGAACTCTCATGATATCGCTATCGCGGGATTTTGAGTCCCGTATGTCTACCATTCCATCACCGCGGCATTACCTTCGTTTGAAAGAATTGGTGAGAAGGTGAGAGGAGGCTTTTTCTGATGCCCCATGTTTCTGAACATGCAGCAAAGAAAATGGCTACTCTCAACTTCTCACTGAGGGGATATTTGAACAGCTTTGAATGTTACAAGCCTTTCTAGCATAGAAAATTGAAGTGTAGCTGTCAATCAGATATACTGTATGAGTGCAGAAAAACTTCTCTCTCCGTGATAATGTAATATGTCTCAAATTTTAGGATTTGTCAACCAGAAGGGTGGCGTCGGGAAAACGACGTCGACGATTAATGTTGCTCGCTATCTGGCTGAGTTTGGAAAGCGAGTGTTGTTAGTTGATCTTGATCCACAAGGCAACGCTTCTTCGGGACTCGGAATTGAGAAAGAGGGGATTGAAAAAAATCTCTACCATGCGATGATTCTCGGAACACCTCCGCAGGAGATTATTTATGCCACTGATACAGAAGGCCTACATATTATTCCAGCCGCTCAGGATTTGGCAGGGGCAGAGATAGAGATGATTCATCTTGATGGACGTGAGTTTCGTTTACATAATGTGTTGCGAGTACTTCGTCCGCACTATGATTACATTTTGATTGATAGTCCTCCTTCCCTTGGTCTCTTGACTATTAACGGTTTGGTGGCGAGTGATGGGGTTATTGTTCCTGTACAGACTGAGTACTACGCGCTTGAGGGATTGTCACAATTGCTCGGCACTATTGATTTAGTTCGAGAGCGGTTACAGCCGGAATTAAAAATCTTCGGGGCATTACTTACTTTGTATGATCGACGGAATCGTTTGGCACGGCAGGTAGTCAATGAAGTACGGGCGCATTTCCCGGGTCCGGTGTTTGAAAATGTAGTCCCTCGATCTGTTCGTCTGGCTGAAGCTCCATCATTTGGGAAATCCATTCTTGATTTCGACGCCTTTTCGAAAGGAGCTCGTGCTTACAAAGGAGTAGCTCGAGAAATTATTGCTCGAGAACCAAGTAAAGAGGGAGAAGAGGAATAAGCGAGTCTCTCGCTTTGTTGAGAGAAGAGAAAAAAATTTGATGATTTAGAGATTCCGATTTAAGATAAGAGCAATCGTGGGGGGTAAAAAAAACATATGGCACAACAATATGGACTGGGACGTGGACTGTCTTCGCTTATCCCGCCAAAAAAACCAGAACAGGCAGGGGATAGCCGAGATCCATCTCAGAGCCAAGGGGCGAGTTCTCCTGCACCGCAACCCACTCTGAAGCAACCGGTTGCTACATCACCTTTTGTGATTAATCCAGTTCAACGAGCGGGGATGCCAGGAGCAGATGATCTGGAGGGATCCTTTTCTCAATCAGAAGTTGCTTCAACGATTGTCCCGAAGACCGGAGAGGAAGTAAAATCTACAGAGACGTCCGTTTCGGGAGGAGCAAAGCCTTCATTGGGCGTACAGCCATCTGTGGGGGTGTTGAAGAAACCGGTTGTTTCTCTGACGACAAGTTTTGACCAGGAGAGTGTGGTGAATGCTCCGTTGCATATGATTGTTCCGAATCCAGAACAACCTCGGGCTCAATTTGATAAAGAAAAACTAGCTGAGCTTGCTCAATCCATACGAGAGCACGGTATACTCCAGCCGCTTGTCGTGACACGCAAGGGGGATGGATATGAGCTCATTGCGGGAGAACGTCGACTTCAGGCATCTAAGCTCGCTGGACTGACTGAAGTACCAGTTATCATACGTAGTGCGGATGAGCGAACCAAGCTCGAGCTCGCTATTATTGAAAATACCCAAAGACATAACTTGAATCCCATCGAAGAGGCCAAAGCATATTTACGATTGATGGAAGAATACGGATTACATCAAGAAGAAGTGGCAAAAAAAATGGGCAAGAGCCGAAGTTTAGTAGCAAATACCGTCCGTCTCTTGCATCTCCCGATTGAAATTCAGCGAGCCCTCATTGAAGGGAAGATTTCCGAAG
>JAUPUC010000075.1 GCA_030917745.1 Patescibacteria group bacterium
TTGTCCTGTGAAGATGAGGAGGCGGTACTGCAGCCATTGACCCTCCAGGAAGCTGGCTCGTCCGAAATTGACGGCCAGGAGGACAGAAAATAGCTGGCAGAGAAATCTGCAAAAAAGCCTTGAGGGTATTCCCACTCGGCTTTTTTCATTTGCTTCTCGTATTTTTTCGATTACTCTGTCGGAGATTTTCGTATCGCCATATGGATACGCTCCAGAGTCATATCTTTTCCTAGTACCCAAGCACAATCAAAAGGAGATGGGGACCGCTGCGCTCCGGAGAGCGCGACACGCAAAGGCCAGAGAAAATCCCCTCGCTTCTCTCCAGCGGCTTCCAGAAGAATCTTCTCGAGTTGAGAATGTTCATTCCAAAGAGACTCATCTGCATCAGTCAGTATTGTGAGCGCCTGCTTGAGAGCGCTCCGTGCCGAATCGAGCGAGTTATCTTTCCAACGCAGCAGCTCATTATCATACTCAATATGTTGAGAAAAGAAAAAAGGATTCTGTTCTCCAAATTCCGAGAGTTTGGCGAGACGGTCCTGTTCAATCGTCAGTACCCGTTTCAAGAAAATATCAGTTTGCATGAAATCCGGTGCCTGACGAATCAATTCTTTTTCGAAGAAATGACCTTCGCGGAGTTGTGCAAACAAAGTATCAATATCCATTCGCTTGATATATTCCGCATTCATCCAATCGAGCTTCTTGATATCGAATACTGCCCCAGCTTTGTTCACTTTTTCCAGGTCAAACTTTTCCACCAATTCAGTAAGCGTAAATATTTCCTGTGTTTCCCCTTTACCCGGATTCCATCCAAGAAGTGCCACAAAATTAATCAGGGCTTCTTTGAGATATCCCTTCGCAAGATAATCCTCGACTGCAACATCTCCCTGCCGTTTTGAAAGCTTTGATTTATCAGGATTCAAGAGAAGTGGTAAATGTCCAAATTCGGTAGCTTGCCATCCGAAAGCTTCGTAAATAAGTATATGCTTGGGAGTTGAAGGCAACCATTCTTCACCACGAATAACATGGGTAATTTCCATGAGATGATCATCTACTACCACAGCCAGATGATATGTAGGGAATCCATCAGACTTGATAATCACTTGGTCATCCATATCGCGAGTATGAAATCTCACGGTACCGCGGATGAGGTCGGTAAATTCGATATCACGATCATCCGGAATACGGAAGCGAATCACTGAAGCTTCACCGGAATTTTGTCTGGCTTCTACTTCCTCTTGAGATAGAGTGAGACAATGACGATCATAACGGGGGGCACGTTTGGCTGCTATCTGAATTTCACGCATTTCCGTCAATCGATCGGCAGTACAAAAACAGTGATAGGCGAGTCCTCTACTCACAAGTTCATTTGCATATTTTTGATAGAGTGGCAATCGTTCAGACTGGATATATGGACCATGATCTCCATGCTGCTCGCATATTCCTTCGCGAAGCGTCAATCCCTCATCACAGCGAAGACCAACGGTTTCAAGCACTGAAAGGAGCCCTTCGATAGCACCAGACACCAGACGTTTCTGATCAGTGTCCTCAATACGGAGTACGAAGTCCCCTCCCCGTTTTTTGGCGAAGAGATAACTATAAAGCGCCGTACGGAGTCCCCCGACGTGCAGAAAACCGGTTGGAGAAGGGGCAAAACGGGTGCGGATGTGATGGGTCATAATGAAGAAATCAGAGTAAGAGTCAGAAGTCACTACATTATCCCCCTTTTGAAGCCATAAATCAAGTATTGACAAATTGGTTATTTAAGAGTATACTAAAAGGAATATTATTGGAAAGGAGTTCTAAATGTTCAAGGGCATTGGTAGCCTCATCAAGAATGACATGGAGTGCGCCATGAGGAACGAGTCAGCAGCTAACTCGCCAATGGGGTGGATATTCATCCTGATGGGGAAAGGTATCTCAATCGTTATGAAAGGAGTAACTATGCTTCGATGAATGAGTCGGGCATACCACCCGGCACAGGGAAAGAGGCTCGCGGCACCTCGCGCTCAAGGATCCTGGGAAGCAACGCTTCCGAAGTCTGAAAAAAAGACAACCTAAGCAACCAGGGCAACCCTCACCGGCTGCCCTTTTCATTTATTCAACATACTTCTCCAGAGAAAAACAATCGTGGCACTCCAGATTCTCCCGAAACGTTTTGGTTGTTGTATGAGCCGCCACAACCATTCAAGACCCACTGCACGCAGACAATGGGGAGCTCGAACAATTTTTCCAGTAAGATAGTCAAAGCTTCCTCCTACTCCCATTGCCAGCCGAATGCTCCCGGGATTTTCACGGAAACTTTCGACAAAATACTCCTGCTCAGGAGCGCCAAAATTACAAAACAGTATGTTTGCGCGCGAAGCATGAATGTCCGCAATCACATCATTTTTGAGTGAATCCAGATGCTTCACATCGATATCTCTCCCCTCTACAGTGAGGCGTGGATACTGTATTTTGAGAGCTGCCCTGATTTCTCCGTATGATGACAGTCCGTCTTTTCTGACGGCCACAAAAACTGAATCGCCATTTTTTTCCGCGGAGCCAAGCAATACTTCCATCAAATCAGCTCCCGGGAAGCGCGTAAGTTGTGTACGAGACAACCATCCAACTATGACGATGCCAAATCCATCAATAACTCGGTAATCCGCTTGATTGAGGCAAGAGAAAAACTGCTGATCTTCATTGGCGAGAAGAAGAAATTCCGGATTTACGGTTGCAATTCTCTGAAAACTGGTACCGGAAAGCCAAGCGAGGAAACGCTTGAGTGCATCATCGCGAGAAAGATTATCGAGAGTAATACCAAAGAGTTGCATGCGATACTCTGAGTATGGATTATCAAACGATAGGAAAGCCGTGTGGGATAGTTAGCATGAAGCGAGCGGCACAGACTCCAGGGGGCTGTATTTTCGCTCGCCATCTTCCATAATGCTTTCATACACCACAATCGTTTCTACTGGCTCGACTAAATGGACATTTTTTTCCACTTCCGGTTTCACTTCAAGTTTACGAAAGGCAGATTTTTTGATACGAGCGAGAGTAATGTGAGGACGATACACTTTTGGTTCAGAAAGAACTGCGAAAGAAAGCTCTCGTTTGATTGCTGTTACCAAATCACGCAAAGCATCACTTGGTTCACCGGCCAACCACACCATCTTGGGATCATCAGGACTCGGTACAAAACGAATTCCCGAAAAAGTAATTTCAAAGGAATCCTCAGCCTCACAGAGTCTCCGCACACTTTCGCATATTTCTGGGACCATAGATTCTGGAATGAATCCCAGAAAAAACAGAGTCACATGAAGATTTTCCTTCACCGTCTTGAGAAAAACCTCCTCCGGCCATGATGACATTTCTCGCGCCAATCGGGACGCCAGTGCAGAAGAAAGAGGAATTCCGACAAAAAGTCTTCTTTGGAGCATACGTATAGAAGAATCGTAGCTTAAAAAAGCCAAAAACGCAAGTTACACCAGCCACTGACGCTTCAGGGAGACATACAGAAAAGAAGAATCTTGGTACAATGCACTCACTATCCTTCTGAATCCATTCTATGCCCGATACTGTCTTGTACCGTCTTGAAGTGGCACCACTCACCATACTTCCGCTCAAACGATCACCTCTTTTCTCATACTCTTCACGAATCGAACTTCCAGTTGGTGCCATTGTCTCTGTGCCATTCGGGAAACAGAAACTCCGCGGAGTTGTTTTTGAGTGTACCGTATTCAAAACGCGCCCCGCCTCTTGGATCAAGGAAATAACGTCTGTCCTTACCCGGAACGGTCTCACGGAAAAACAGATACTCTTAGCGCAAGAGATGAGCCGAGAATATTTTACTCCTCTTGGTAAAACGCTCGTGCATTTCCTCTCCGATGGGATACCATCCGAACTCTCTCCGGCATCAAGTGATCGCTCACCATCATCACACCTCCCCCCATCTTCTCAATGGCAAAAAGTCCTCGCTCAACTCCTCAAAGATGGAAGGCAGTTCCTCTCCATCCATCCGCGTGATCGCGCATTAGTAATCGCTCTTCTTATAGAAAAGCTCCAAAAGAAGAAATCAACATCAAAACAATCGATCCTTATTCTCGTTCCGGAAATAATTGGCGCGGAACTCCTTGCGTCTACTCTCTCTGATTTCGGAATAGAACATACGCTCATTACGAGTTCCCTCACACGGAAGAACTTTTTGATCGCATGGAACAAGGCTCGTGTTCCTGGCAATGTGTTCATCGGAACTCGCCAGGCGCTTTTTGCTCCTTTCGTGAATTTGAAAACCATTCTCATGCTTGATGCCGATGATGACTCGTACAAACAATGGGATATGAGTCCTCGCTATGATGGCCGTCGCGTGGTGCTGATGCTCACCAACCTCTTTCATGCTCACCTCATATCCATTTCTTCCTTTCTTGATACGGCGCAGACTTATGATAAAGATGTATCCAAACTTTCGCATACTGACCTGGTATCAGCCCTCCCACTTGCACCGCTCAATATCATCAATCTTCGGCTCGAACGTTATCGGAAAAATTATTCTCCTCTCTCAGTTGAGTCCCGAGAACATATCGCCCATGCTCTCGTACGCAAGGAAAAGGTCTTTCTTATCGCCAATCAATCTGGTTATTCAAAAATTACCGTCTGTGAAAGCTGTAAGAAAATCTTCCGATGCCCGAAATGTCAAGCGATTCTCCATCCAGAAAAATCAGGTTCCTTTTCATGCGCGATGTGTACATACAGATCGCCGCTCTTCCCAAGCTGTTTCGAATGTGGGCATCTTGGATTCAAGCAAATCGGCTTCGGAACGGAGCGCATTGAAAGAGAAATGAAAAAATTATTCCCCTACGCTCGAGTAGGTCGTATCGACAAGAATACCCTTGAGAAAAGAACTGCCAGGGAACAGTTGATTGCACACCACATCACAGATGAGGGAGATATCATTATTGGTGTTCCCTCACTTCTCAATATCCTTGGTGATGACAAAATCCAGACTATCGTGTTCATTGATGCGGATTCGATGCTGACTTGGAGCGATTTTCGCACTGACGAACGCTTCGCTCTTCGTGTCTTTCGTGCACGATTATTGGCCGGTCTCAACGGGAAAGTCTTTCTTGAAACGTTTCAGCCGGAAAACATCTTTCTCAAAAAACTCGCAACAGAGACCTATGAAGATATCGAACGGGCACAGAGAGAAGACCGCAGAATTCTTTCGTATCCACCATTCTCAAGACTGCTCACTCTTGAAATATCCCGAGACACACGTGCACAGGCCGACAAAACAGCAAAAAAGCTTGAGGAAAGCCTTCGAGCATTGCCAAAAAGTGAAAAATGGCGTATTTTCATACAGCAAGCATCAGAACGGTATTTCAGAGGAAAATATACAGCCCATATTCTCCTTCGCATCCAAGATGACATTCTCCCCCCACTCCTTTTAGATTGGCTTTCAACACTTCCAAAGGACACTTTCGTTGACCGTGACCCCCTATCGATTCACGTATGAATACACTCACATTAGTTACCGGTGCTCACGCAGAAGTTCTGAACCGCAAGGCTCTCCCTATAGCCCTGCCTTTTTCTGATACCCTTTGTTCCTTGCTCGACGAGATGGTAGAAAAAATGCGAAAGGAAAAAGGAATTGGACTTGCGGCGCCACAAGTCGGTATATCTCAAAGGATGTGCGTCATTGAACTTGATGGTGTGGTCAGTAAATATATCAACCCAGAAATTACCAGCCGATCACAAGAGAAAATCTTCTTTGAGGAAGGCTGCTTGAGTCTCCCTGGGGAGTTTTTTCCTATTGAACGCCACGAGGAAATCACCCTCAAATACTGGAATGAAAAAGGTCTCCCAAAACGTATTCGGGCGCGCGGCCTGCTCGCCATCGTTCTGCAGCATGAAATAGACCATCTTGATGGTATACTGATATGTAAGCGTTATCAAAGACAAAAAAGTAAAGAAGGGAAAATCTATGGACGAATCGTTGAGTAACGAAAGTGTACCCGTTGCCATTCACGTGCAGGAGAAAGTACCAAAAGTACGTATTGTGTTCATGGGAACACCTCAGTTTGCCGCGACTCTCCTTGAGAGTCTTATTGATCATCACTATCAAATCGTCGGTGTAGTCTCGCAAACAGATAAGGCGACGGGTCGAGACAAAAAACTCCAACCGAGTCCAGTCAAAAAGCTCGCTCTGCAGTACAGTCTTCCTCTGCTCCAACCAAACAAACTGGATGCAACAGCACATTCGGATCTGAAACTCTGGAAACCGGATTTAATTATCGTGGCTGCGTACGGGAAAATTCTGCCAAAAAATATACTCTCACTTCCTGGGTTTGGGTGCGTCAATGTCCATGCTTCATTACTCCCAAAATGGCGAGGCGCTTCACCGATACACAATGCTTTGCTCGCTGGGGAAACCGAAACAGGTATCACGCTCATGCTGATGGATGAAGGTGTTGATACGGGAGATATTATCGCCATTGAAAGAACAGACATCGATGCCAATGAAACCAGGGCGGACCTCGAAACAAGACTGGCAACGATTGGTGCCGAACTCCTTTCCCATACTCTCGCGTCATTCATCGAAAGAAAAATTACCCCAACCAAACAAGACTCTGAGGGGGCGACACTTTGTCAGCTTATCGATCGTGAAGATGGGCATATCTTTTGGGATGATGATTCGCAATCTCTCTACAATCGTTACCGGGCCCTCACGCCGTGGCCAGGTATTTTCACGTTCTGGAAAAACAAGGATACAATACAACGACTCAAGCTGCACGCTGTCTCTCATATCAAGCAGCCGCCTCAAATCAAGCATGCTCTTGGAGAAGTCTTTGAAATTGGAGAATCCATAGGTGTGCAAACCGGAACGGGCATACTCCTCCTCGAAGAAGTCCAGCTTGAAGGCAAGGAACGAACTGATATACAAACATTCATTCGTGGGTATCGAAATTTTGTTGGAAGTATCCTTCAATAGTATATGGAACGTCATTCAAAACAACGTTCACACCAAAGAGAAAACACGGTCCTCTTCGTAGGAACACTCGCTATTTTATGCGTGGGTATTTTCATTTTTCTCAAGCCACTCTTCAAAAATGCTTCCTTACCATCATCGACTCCCTCTTCAGTAGATAACACCGAACCGACATCAGCAGCAGGTGAGAAAGAACTCCCCTTTATCTCTGTTCAGGATATCTGGCTCGCCCTTGGTCAAGGAAAAAACCTCCAATTTCTCGATATTCGATCTCAAGAAGCTTTTGAAAAATCCCATATTCCGTATTCCGAGCATGTACCCGAAGAAAAACTGTCTACATATATCCCAAAAGAAAAGGATGCCTACACGATTATCGTTTTTTCCCTTGATCAGGCTGAAACTATCCAAAAAGTACACGAAACACTCAAACAATCAAATATACCCCATTTTTTCATAACCGGAGGGATACTTGCCCTTGAAAAGGAGCATTATCCACTCCTCTCTTTCGGTGATCCAGATTCTTTCTCCGATCGATCGAAGGTTACCTACTTTACCGCTGTGGAAGCAAAAAAATATATGGACGAAAATACTCACACTCGTTTTGTTTTCCTTGATGTGCGGAGTACCCAAGAATTCGCTTTCGCGCATGTGAAAGATGCCAAAAACATCCCTCTCCAGGCTATTGAAGATCAATCATCCTCTCTGGATCGCTCTACTATGTTCCTGGTATATGGGAATACTATGCTCGATGCCTTCCAGGCAGCTGTTCGCTTATCTGACTTGAACTTCGCTCTTGTTCGGGCAATATCCGATTCACCGCCTGATATCGAAAAAGCTGGTATTCCCATCGAAAAAGGAGCTAGCCGTTAAAGACCATTCTGTGCTGAATCTCACCGCACCAGAAAAGGCAAAAAAGAATGCTTGTTTTTACTCGATATGAGATTCGAGAGAGATACTTAAAAAATCCCTCCAACATGTGCTGGAGGGATTTCATCGGTATTCTTCTTGATTATCCTGCCTATTCCAAAGAAACTACCGCCAAAATATCTTTACTCGCCACCAACAGATACTCTTCCGTACCAATCTTCACTTCCGTTCCACCGTACCGATTGAAAATGACTTTCTGGTTCACAGAGACTTTAATCTTTTCGCTTTCACCAATAGCCATGACACGCCCTTGTTGTGGACGCTCTTCACGAGCTGTGTCTGGGAGGAAAATTCCAGCAGATGTCTTTTGTTCGAGTTTCTCAGGCAGAATCAGGACATTTTCTCCAAGCGGCTTGATATTCGGTTTTTTCATACACCTTTACATTATTCTGATTAGTAGCACTCATAAGTATAGAGTGCTAATTAAGAAGCGTCAAGAAGCAGTAAAAACCGCTTTAATACGCCGTACTCCGGCTGAACACGCCTCTTCTTTTTGAATCTGAAAGCGCCCGAATCGAGCAATATCAGCCATTGTTTTCACGTGTGGACCACCGCAAAGTTCCTGTGAATACACCATTCCATCAGGCCCTTCCACCTGGTAAACCGTTACCTTTTCTGGGTACTTCTCCCAAAAACTCCCCTCTACGCCAGCAACTCGTGCGCCGTCCTTCTCCATGATTGTTGATTTCACTTGTGCTCCAGAATCAATAGCCTTATTGACATATGCTTCCACTCGATCAAGAATTTCTCTCGACACCTTTTCTGGAAAGGTAAAATCAAAACGAGTACGCTCATCGGTGATATTTGACCCTGCCTGATGAACATTTTTTCCAAGTTCCTGGCGAAGTCCGGCCAACATGAGATGCGTAGCCGTATGAAAGGCGGTCACCTTCTCACTCTGATCAGCGAGTCCTCCTTTGAATTTCCCCGCACTCGCCGTACGTGATAATTCCTGATGATGTTGCAATTCCTCCTGAAATGCAGCCGTATCCACTGATTTCCCCGATTCCTTTGCCAGCTCTTCGGTAATTTCAATTGGAAAACCATACGAAGAAAAGAGAATAAAGGCATCAGTACCACTGATTATATCTCCAGAAAGCTTTTGAAATTCTTTCAACCCCACTTCCAGTGTTTTTCGGAATTTTACCTCTTCTCGTAAAAGTTCTGCCACGATCGAAGCGCTTTCAAGAGCAAGATTGGGGTAAGCGGAGGCATAGGTAGTTATAAAAGCTTCTCCCACTTGAACGGTAAAGTTATTTTCAATACCCAGTGTATCACCAAAACGGACGGCCCGACGTAATAAACGTCGCACAAAGTATCCCTGATCCTTATTCGAGGGAATAATGCCATCACCAATAAGAAATACGGCTGCCCGAATATGATCGAGTACTACTCGATAGGCGTAGGTTTCATGCTCGTTTTCGCCGTATTGCTTCCCCGAAAGCAGAGCAAGTGTTTTTCTCGCGTTTTCAAAAAGGTCAGTCGCGAAAATGTCAGGATTATTGAGGCTGGCCGCCATAAGTCTTTCAAGGCCGCCGCCAAAATCAACATTCTTTTGTGCAAGCTCTTCGAAACCTTCGACTGTCTTGCGATATTGCATGAATACATTGTTTCCGATTTCCATGAAACGGCCACAATCGCAATTCACATGACAGAATTTTCCTGAAAAGGGTGTCCCTGGGATACAACTTTCGCCAAGATCGGGACGAAAATCAAAAAACATCTCCGTATCAGGACCGCCTGGCTCGCCAACCGGCATGTGAGCAGGGGCACCGACTCGGCTCCACCAGTTTTTCTTCTCGTCATAATAAAAAATCTTTCCACCCTGCATTCCATCCCGTTCCGAAAAATCAATGATTTTTGCGTCGATGCCTACCTCGGAAAAATGTTTCTTCCATAGCTCTGCGGATTCGGTATCTCGGGGAATATTCAGGTCCTTGTTTCCGCGAAAACAGGTGAAAAAAAGTCGTTGAGGATCAATATGTAATTCCTGAGTCAGAAATTCCCACATCCAAGCAATTTGTTCGTGCTTGAAATAATCTCCAAAAGACCAGTTCCCCAACATCTCAAAAAAAGTCGTGTGGCGATTGTCACCTACCTCCTCGATGTCCTGAGTACGAAAAGATTTTTGAGAGTCAGTAATTCGCTTCCCAAGAGGATGAGTCTCTCCGAGGAAATAAGGCAACATGGGCTGCATACCAGATCCCGTAAAAAGCGTTGTCGGATCATTTTCCGGACGAAGAGGAGATGAAGGGACAATAGCGTGCCCATGCCTCGAAAAAAAGCGGAGGTACTGTTCACGGAGAGAATCAGACATATACAAAAACGTCACAGAAATTACCAGCCAAGTTTTTTTGCTATTTCATCATACTCCCAATCTTTGAGCCTCCATTCAAAAATCTCTTTCAGTGCCTTCGCGGCGTCTTCTGGAGAGGTCGAATAACTTATTTTATCTTTGATTCGATTGCGATTGTAGTCAGAAAGATCCAGTTTGTCGGATCGGTTCGCATTCATTTCTTCAAGCAAAGAAAATGCTTTTTCATCAGTACCTGGCATAAAATACAATGTAAGTAAATTAATATCGTATAGTGTTGAGACGTTTTTTTTGTGTTCCCAGATCTACTTTAATTCTCTGTAGATTGGATTCCTGTGCCCGAAGCAAACTCGCATTTCGTTCAAGTTCGAGTATAATACGTTTCTTCTGATTCTCAAGCGCACGATTCTCCGTACGCAGCGTCAATACCATACGCTCAACCTTCTTCATGTCTGATGAAAGAAGCACGATTTCCGTTTCAATTTTCCGTTTTTGAGCGATTGTGCTCAAGTCTCTTCCTGTATTAATTTGCATATTATTCTATCAAGAATCAAACGGATAATCAAGAATCAAGGGTAACCGATATGCTATCTCACTGTTCCGTTATCACGCGAACCGAGACTCTTTTTTTGTCTTTTGGAATATTATGGAAGAGGAATTCGGGAGAGAAACTCACCTCGATTTTTTTAATTTCTAAGTGTTTTTCCAGTACTGATTTGATTCCATCTTCATCTAAACCGAGTAACTCCTCCTGCAGCGCGTCCGTTTCAATCAGAGAAGACAGCATGAGTGTTGAGCGAACGCTGAAAATCACTTTGTCCTCATCATACTGAGGAAGAACGCTTTCAAAAGAAAGAGTGGCATCGGTGACGTAAAAAGCAACACCTTTTCTCTCGGGGAGATTTCGATGAGCCAATTTTTCCTTGAGAATTTTCTCAGATACAACGAAAGCACGTCCGGTAAATCCCCCCCTGATATCGAAGCGCTCTCCGAGTGATCCTACAAGAGGAAGCGGTTCTACTTTGGTATCAATTACCTCAAGAGAGTCCTCGAGGAGACGCTCATCCGGCAAGAGCTCTTGTTGCAAAGCAGTAAGAAAATCCTGCTTCGACTGTTCTTTCAATTGCTGCAGACCAGAATCGACATCTTCTTTTGTCACGCTCGGCATACTCTCTTCGTTGCCCCCCCCGCCCGAAAAACTCTTACTGGATGTCGCTCGAATTTTCTCATACTTTGGCCCGCCCTTGAATCCGGTAATGGTAAAATCAGTGGGAGCAATATTGTACATTTCTCCTGGTGCATCCGCGATGACAATCGCCTCAACTACTCCCGGCTGCCGTTTCCCTTCCGCAATCGTCATGCCAGGTACAGTTGTTGATTCAGCCAAACGGAATATCTTTCCGTCACTCGTCTCAAAACGAGTTGTGGCAATCAATGGCTGAGCATCACTTGAATATTCGTTTGAAATCACCAATGTTCCTCTGGATTTTTGATTTCCTGAAGATGCCCGTCCTGTCGCACTCACTGTCACGCTACTCTCATAGCTTTTCTCTATCTTGCGAACTGGTATCAAGTCACTCTCCTGATCACCAATAGGAGTAATGATTCTCCCCTCGAATTTTGCCTCAACATCGTGCGTAATCTCATGTGGCGTGATGAGATCCGAAGCCTTCGGTAGGAAAAAATACACCGACACGCCAACACCTGATACTATCAAAATACTTATGAGAGAGAAGGTAAATGTTTTCCACGGAAAAGACGATGGCATCGGTTGAGGCTTGGAAACAGAAGAGGTGGGTGGGAGTGCACCCCGTTGAAGAAGAGGTTCGACTGATTGCTTTTGAGGAAAAGTAGATTCGCTGTTTTGGGAAGACGGAAGCGCCGTTCCTGGTTCACGCTGAAAAAAACGTTCGAGCCTTTGATTTCGTCCCGAGGAGTCGGTATCTTTGGCTTGAACTGAAACAGGCGCGGATGCCGGTTGCCGCTGCGTTGCAATTCCTGATTGGATTGCTGATACTCTCTCTGTATATGCTGGCTGTTGAATATTTTTTGATACCGATACGTCAGGGGACTTTATATCGTTCCGAACCGAATTCAAAGAAGTTTGATACCGAGGCGAAGTGTCCCGAATTCTCAAACGATGTTCACTCGGAGGAAAAGCTGTTTTCTGCTTTTCTGAGGCACCCTGTGATGGATAAGCCTGCATTTTAGGCAAGGCTATCGCGGATACGACAGGAACTGAAGAAGAGGAAAACGTATCTGATCCAAGGTGATTCGATGGCGGCATCAAAGGAGCCCGCTCACTTCTCATCACTTGATTTGATTCATCCGGTGACACCTGTCTCGTCAACTTTTCTGAATTTGAAACAGAAGACTCTGGACGAAGGGAATTTATTTCCGTAGCGTATTCTTTCGTTGGAATACCCACGCGTTCAGCGAGTTGCCGGCCATTTTCATCTTGTGAAATGATAGTAATTTTTTTCCCTTGTTTTTCGGCTTCACGTTGAAATAACCGCAGATTCACAGCACTCTGCAACACGAGTGACCGTTTCGGAAACACAAAGCAATTTTCGATATCTGGCGATTTTCTGAGATATCCGATGACCGAGATAATCTCCTCATCAGAATCAATAAAAAATGTTTGTGCCATAGGGAAAAATTATTGTTGATCACCGATATGCTGCATGCTCCTCTGCAAAATCTGTGTTAATTCCTTTTCTTCATCCAAAATTCCAATTAATGCCAAGTTTGCCAGCCCAATTGGGGTGATATCCTGAGGATTGACCAATTCACCAGTGGTATCAACAATACGTGCAATATCCTTTGGTTGTAAATAACTCACCTGTGGTGGTCGGGCAAAAGGCAGAGCCTTTGCCCACTCTGGGGATAGTAATGCTTCCCGAATCCCCGGAAGAGCCGAGCCTCCACCGCACAAGAAAATACGGGACGGAAGCAAATCAGTTTCAGCAAATTCGCCTAAAGAAAGCTCAACTCCTCCAAGCCAAATACGACAATCATCCGCAAAAATCCCGGCAATTCTCGTCATATCTTCTGGATGCAGTTTCCCATTCGCATAATCAATTTTCATCTGCTCCGCTGCATCAAAGGGAATGCCAAATTCTTGAGCGAGTCGTTTTGTAAAAGCCCGCCCCCCCAGCGCGAACATTTTCGTCCCCTCCAATCCACCATTGCGTACCACTGCGATATCGCTTGTCCCCCCTCCGATATCAATAAAAATAGCGCTAAAATCGTTCATATCATTGACCTCCACCGAACGTGCGACTGCATATGGTTCAGCTGCAATCGAAAGAAGGTCCAGCCCGAGGGACTTAGCTATCGTTTCCAGTGCTCCGAGATGAATAAGCGGCGCGTAAGCATTAAATATACTCATCGACACCTCTTTTCCTTGAAAATTGGTCGGATTTTGAATATGATATCCATCGATACTCACACTCACCATCGCGGCATTAATCAGCTTGACTTCGATATTTCCCTGTCCAGTTTCCCATGCCAATTGTTTCTTGATTCTCTCAAAAGCTTTCTCTTGCACTTTGCGAATAATCATCTTGAGTTCAGATGACCCGATTTCTAGGTTCGTATTCACCCGGCTATAATGCACGGTTGTCGTTGTTCCCCTCACCAGCTCTCCCGCGATTCCGATGATACTCTTCCCGATTTTCTTCACTTGGGCCTTCTCAGTCGCGATGCCGATAGCCTGCCGGGATGATTCGATGACACCGTTGATATCAGCAACGGCTCCACTCCGCATATTTCCAGGTTTTTGAGCAACTTTTCCTACGCCGATAATAACACCTCGACCTTCATTTTCTTCAATACGCAACACCAAAGCCTTAACCACTTCAGTGCCTATATCAAGAGCGAGAACCACTTGTGGGCCATTTCCCCACGAAAAAAATTTCATAATTTCCTTTTTGTTTTGAAGATATACTGCAAGTATACCACAAATACCCCTGAAAAACGATTACTTGGACTCCTATTCAGAGAGAGAAAATACCCAAAACAGATTTTTTTACAAGGTCGTAATTTTCACTTCCGATAACAAGCGTTCACAGTCTGCTTTACTTTGTAATCCATCAACAGCCCCATAGCGAGTGACTACACCGCCACTATTCAGCATGCCCATAGCCAATAATTGACGAAGTGGCAAACCGCGAACCCGACCAGCCAGAAAACCCGAAGTGAAAGCATCTCC
>JAUPUC010000081.1 GCA_030917745.1 Patescibacteria group bacterium
CGATCTTTCCCGTGCTCATACCGTTTCGAACCTTTGCTGCCGCACGCTGATAATCCCGTAAGCAGTCCTTACAAAACGTTGGTCGAGTTGCCACTGGTTTAAATGGCACGGAAATAGCTACACCACAGGTGGCACAAGTCGCCGCAAACATTTCTCGCTCCACTGGTTCTTGAGCGATGCTTTTCAATGGAGATGGATGAGCGGAAACAGAAATAGGTCTTTCTGGCTTCGGAGCCGTGAGCGGACGAGCAGCCTCAGACACCTTTTCGACTGATGCCTTTTTGCGTATTCCCTCATTTCCAATAACTGAAATCTCTGGGTTCGATACCGGAGAAGCATTCACCGTTACATCTGGAACTGAAACCGGAGAGATTGCTTCCGCAGGTTTGGTAACCGGCGATGTGCCAGCAAACGGCCTCGAAACACCGGCTGATTGACGCGGTACCGATGAGGCCACGCGATGAGTATTGTTCCTTCCTGCATCAGCTACCTGGGTCTGCGGGGGTCGTGATGCATATGTCCTCGTATTCCCCTGCGGAGTGACACTTGGACGCTGATAAATAGCTGCTTTTTCTTCTTCGGTCAACATTCCGCTCCAGCGCCGGATTTTATCTTCAACCTCAACTTTATCCGCGGCATATCGTTCACGCGAAATACGGATTACCTTTTCCTCATTCTCTCTTGTATGATCAATCTGAATAGGAGCAAGCGAGACGGCACTAAAGGCGTCCCCCGCGATACCATCAATCATAAGTTTCAGGTAAATATGATATTTCGGAAGATTCACAATATCATTCATAAGAAAAACAGGATCGAATTCTTTTTCAAGAAACTCCGCGTCAGTGGCACCGACACGGAAAGAAATGAGAGTCCCTGCGTTTCCAAAAATCGCATCTCGCACCTTCTCATCAATCTGTGTCACATATTGATTCGCCAAGATAAGATTCAAATGATATTTACGTGCTTCCGAAAGGATATTCGCGAATGATTCCGTCGCGAAGTTTTGGAACTCATCAACGTAGAGATAAAAATCTGACCGTTCATCTTCGGGCATATCCACCCGACCCATAGCAGCCAACTGGATCTTGGTAATCATCATCGCTCCAAGCAAGGCGCTATTATCCTCACCAATACGCCCTTTTGACAGGTTCATAATCAGAATCTTGCGACTATCCATCGCTTCCCGAACATCAAACGACGAAACCGTCTGACCAACGATATTGCGAATCAACGCGCTCGACAAAAACTGCCCCACCTTATTTTGAATTGGAGAAATAACTTCTTGTAACACCCGATCATTCCACTTTGAAAATTCATCCACCCAAAAGCTCTTCACTACGGGGTCAGTCACCTTCTCGACCACGCGCTCGCGATACGATTTGTCTACCAAAATACGCGTCACACCGAGAAGCGTTGATCCGGGATACTCGAGAAGCGCCATGATCGCATTCCGAAGAATATACTCCAATCGAGGCCCCCAAGAATCTGCCCAGATTTTCTTAAAGACACCAACCAAACCAGAGGCCACCAAATGACGATATTCCGGACCGACCTTTTCCATCACATTGAAAGCGATTGGGAAATCTTGGTCCGATGGGTTGAAATAAATGACATCATTGATACGATTTGCAGGAATGGCTTTGATGAGTTTTTCTGCCGTGTCACCGTGAGGATCAATGAAGGCTACACCGTGCCCCTTTTGAATATCCTGGATAACAAGATTTTCCAGAAGATTCGTCTTCCCCATACCGGTTTTTCCAATCACATACATGTGCCGGCGCCGATCGTCTGTTTTGATACCGAACACTCGTTCTTGACTCCGAAAGTTCGTCTTGGCAAAAAATGCGATATCCTCTTGCATAGGCGTTTATTCTTGAACAGGAAGATTAGTAGGTGCGTTACCACGTTTTGCGGATACTCGAGCCAGCGTTGGAGCCACTACATTCATATCTGGAAGATGAAAGACTGTTGCCATCTCTTCGGAACTTAAAATAAACTTTGTATCATCCGGATCGCCATCACGGGTGATGTATCGACGAAATATACGTCGTTGCCGATACCGAAGTCGATCCTGAGTCATGACGAATTCCGCGTATGTTTTTGACAGATCATTCGGCTTGAAACCATTCAGATTTTGATCGGAAAACTGCTTGATGGCACCAATAATCGGAGAAACTCCTATCGCTTTGGAAAAATTCTCTCGTCGCCCAAGATAGATCATTCGCATACGAACCTTAAACATCTGCTTGCCGAGATTCGATTGGAGGGCCTTCAAGACATCCTTTTCACCAGGACTCAAGCGAAACTCAAGTGGCTGCTCATCCTTCTTAACGGTCGCGTACGAATAAAACTCCGGTTCAACAGCCGTCAGGCCACGTGGAATATTTCGGATGACATCCCAAATATCCATGAAAAACATTCTGATAACTCCTATCTCTTCAGGTTTTTCTCGACCAAGAAATTTCTCCACTGTCTTAGACAGTAACTCGTGTGTTGCCTTTTCACCAATCGGAGTAGTGATAAATTGAAGCCATACATGCTGTCCAGGTCCAAGCCGCCCCATAGTCTCAATCAGTCCCGAAAGAGGATCTATCATTTTGCCGGTAACAGACTCTTCAAAATAC
>JAUPUC010000083.1 GCA_030917745.1 Patescibacteria group bacterium
ACTATTTCAGAGCGTCACCGGCCGATTCCGCAATACCTGTCGGGAGGAGACACTTGAAAAAGACACATGAATTGTCAAGGCGCTTCTGCGGAAATGGGAACGTCTGTTCGCTCTGCATTTCAGCACAAGTCACTCGCTTCACCGCTCAATACTCCGGACCATTGGATTTGATAAACAAAAAAGCCCTTTTCGTGGCAGCAAGATTCATCATAGACAATCAAATGAATCCTGTCAAGAACCACCGAAACCCTGAGAACTGGCTCATTCTCAGGGTATCACTTCCTCGGAAAAAAGGCTTAGAGAGGTATTTTTCTTGCCCCTTAATTCCGAAGACCACAGCGGGTGCATTTCATCGCCCATCTACTCTCTTTTTCTCAAAAAAACATTCAGTATCCCTCTTGCATCTCATGTCGAGGAAAAACCGCATGATTTCTTGCAAAAACCCTGAAAAAAAAGGGGGGGTACTATCGTAACCCGACAGGCTTTCAGAAGTTTACAACCGAAATCATGCACAGTTTGCACAGACAAGACTCTTTCTTGCTTTTCTCATGTGGTGAGATGTGAGAGAGATACAAAAAAAATACACTAGAAAGTACACAGAGAGCATCACTTACAGCCCCCTTTTTTTCAAGCATCTTTAAATGCGAAAAACTCCCGCTGATACAGGGGGAGTTTTTCTTTTCTTCTGCTCCTCTCTTCCGAAGTGATCTATGGTGTTGGTCCGGTAAGAGGTGACGCATTTGGCTCAGCAGAAGGTGTTACCGGGAGTGATGGCGAGAGCGTTGTCGGCTGGACAATTTCCGCGGCAGAGCTGTCCGAGGCAATATTACTCTTACCACTCTGCAGTGTACTGATAAGCTTTTCAACTTGCTTACGCGTCGACTGTATCATCTCATTCCCATCAGTTGGGAGGAAATCAAGGATTTTTCGATACTGTTCAAGAGCCTGATCACGCTTATTCCAGGACTCATAAAGCAATCCGAGGGACAAACGAACATCAATCAGTTTATCATTGTCTTTCAAAATATCTTTGAAAGCTGTCTCGGCCAATTCTTTGTCATTGCCCTTGTCACGCACCTGGTAGAAAATACCCTGATTATACTTGAAGTTGGCATTGTTTCGATCATACTGGAGGGCTGCCGTAATACTCTTAAGGGCTCCATCCATATTCTTGAGACGTGCTTCAGTCAGAGCAAGATTGTAATGTGCGGCTGCCAGATTAGGCTTCTTTTCAGCTGCCTTCATGAAGAGTCCTTTGGCCTCTTCATAGAGAGCGCTCTGCTCGACAGCGTCAGCCTTAGGATCCTTTGCGTCAGCCAACAATCGCTTCATCTGACCCTGCTTGATAATCAGTAATGGATTCGTTGGCTCCAACTCAGACGCTCGTTTGTAAGCATCAAATCCGTCTGTCAGCAGTACTGCTGCATCCGCGTCGGTCACATATGGAACACCATTTTCCTTCGCCAGTCCGAGCGTTTCAATGGACAACACATCGTTAGGCATGCGGCGTGTGGCTTCCTTAATATTGCCGACTGCCTGCTGATACAGAGCAGAATTCACGTCTTTGTCCTGATCCTCCTCTGATTTTCTCACTTCAACATCAAGGAGGAGGCTGAGCTGCTCTTGACCGAGACGAGTGTAATAACGTCCTTCCTGGGGATATTTACCAATCGCACTACTCATAAGAGCCAGTGATTCTTTCTGTGGTGCCTGTGCCGACATGCGAGCTGCCGTTCCTACCGCGATATCTGCAAGATACACCTTCCCGATAAACACAAAGAGGAAAGCCACACCAGCACTTACCAACATGAAGATAAAAGCCAGCGCGAGAGCATATTTCGGTGATGCCTTGAATGACAGACTATAGTAACGCTCTTCTGAATGACTCTCCTTCATCAAGAGAGCGAGAGCAAGCGTTGATATGAGCACGCCGATAAGAATAAGGGTTCCGTTGAGCGGAGCGGTGAAAGCAGCAATGAAAAACATAATGCTTCCCGTCCAGAGCCCAAGAGAAAGATATTTATTCTTCTCCTTATCACTTGAGAGCAGATACATACCCATACTCAGGTATGAAAGCCACACAATCAGAAGTAGGGCTGTCCCTATAAGACCGATCGTCGTCAACGATTCAAAGAAGACCCCTGTCCCCTGATAGAAGCGGACTGAATACAGAGGACCATTATTGTACTCATTTGGACGGTACTGAGAAAAAGCGTACCCATAATTGGCTGGTCCCACTCCCAAGAAAAAGTTTTCTTTGAGAGATTCCTTGGCAACCTGAAGTGAAAGTCGCTGATTCGGAGATACCTCAACCGGAAGAGTCGCTCGCAAAAGAGAATTACTTCCAATCATGAGAAAAGCAAGTATGGCGACGAAGACAAACATCGGTACCCAAGTAAGCTGTTCTGGCGGTCGTACAATCTGTGCCAAGATATACACCAGGAAAAAAGAAATGCCACCAAGCGGAACCATCCATGAGAGAGAGCTTTTCGTCGTATCAAGAAGAAACGGATATAATGCCAGCATGAGATAGAGTGTTCCGAGTAATCCAAGACCGATGAAACCCAAGAAAGTAAAACGAAATCCGGGCTTCATTGACGTACTCTTCCAGACCAGATAAAGCGCTGTGATAAACAACGGAACAAGTACTGAGAGAAAAATACCGAGAGTGGATACGGTTCCAATCAAAGAGAGTGGTGCATACGTCTGTATCGCTTCCGGAAGAAAACTGACACCAGAAACTCCGAGTATACTCCACACCACGACCAAGAATCCTGAAGCCAAAAATCCTCCAAACATCAGGAAAAATCGCTTCATCGTGAAGTGACTCATGATGAAATAATACGCGAGTGCGAGAGCTGTCAAAGAAATCATTCCACGAGATGGATCACCAAAGAATCCCCAGAAGCTGTGCCAGCGATCAACTGACATCAATGCCGAGACCCCATACACAACCAAGAAAAGCAGAATGAAAATATCCAACGCTGTTCTTCGAATATGCATCTCCCCAGTCACTACTCCCTTGGATGCCCAAGCGACAATACCAATCAAGAGCCACACATAGAAATACATCTGCTTTTCAAACGCAATCCCTTGAAAAGTAAGCCCGGTGAAAAAAATCGGCAATCCGAAAAAAATCGCAAACAGAGAAACCGAAATCAAAGCATCAAAGAAACCAGCTCCTTTGGCATTCTTAGGAGCGGTCGATGACGCTTCACGAGCTGGCATATCCGATAGCGACACTGGTCGTGCCGCACTCGAAACAGTCGAAGCTGGTGTCCCAGAAAAATTATGCCCACTCCCCCCTTTAAAAAACGACGGCTTTTCGGATAGCATACAGAGATATTCTTAAAACGATTTACTCGAATTTCGGAACCTGCCGAATTTTCCCTGAAATTGTACCATAGGCAGATAGGCAAAGCAAAACCCAAGAAATGCTTCATTAATATCCTCTCAAAAAGTGAGTCGGAAAAGAAAAAGTCTCTTTTTATTTTGAGCCACTCCGTCAAAATCCTCCAATGATTCAGGTGCCCACACAGAAAAATCCTCCAATATTTTTGTTCATCATTTCACCTGATAACTCCCCTTAGCCT
>JAUPUC010000002.1 GCA_030917745.1 Patescibacteria group bacterium
TCCTGGATGCGATGTAATGAATCTTGGAAGATACTCCGCTTTCAAAACCACCACTGATCCTGCAAATACCTGGAGAGCTTCGTCCGAATAATTCGGGCAAAGACCCGATGGACAATTCGTAGTCGCAGTTCCAAGAACATCCCGATAAAATCCAAGTAATTTTTTCCACGCGACAGATGTATCCAAAGAGACGATTTGCACATAAGGGTCAATAACATAGAACAATCTTGACATCGTCACTTCTTGACCAGTCGCCGTATTGATTGCTGTCACCGTAACATCATAACTACTTCCCACCTCACTTGACACGGGAAAAAAGACAATATTTCCTTGGGCAACGTCAGAACAGTCAGGTGAAACACCTACCTGATTACAAATGAGTGGTTTTTGATTGATTTGCCACGAAAAATCACGCAAACCAGCACTATCAACTTTGAGTCCGATAATCTCATTTTTGATTACCTGACAAGCCGTGCGTTCAAGTGCGGAACCATTACAGATCATTGCTCCCGCGTTTAGTTTTACGTGTGTCCTTGCACCGACGGTCACGGGGTTCACCAAATACGCCTGGATACGCTTTCCTGTGGAAGCAAATTTCGCGATAACCTCAGAGTTACCCTTCCTGATTCCCCCTCCCGCAACATTCTCCTCAGCCCGCAACCGGAAACGGATATACCCGGTACCTCCAGACATTGATCCAAGCAACGCGGATGGTATATTCATTTTAAAGTGCAGGGTACTTAAGTCATTCCCTTTGGTACGAGTGGTCAACTCAGAACTCACAGCCGCGGCTGTGATATTCGTCGGACTCGTGAAACGCGGATTATCACTGATGTCGATAATCCAGTCATAATGCATACTACTGTTCTCCTGCAAGGCATTGTCAATCGCTGCCTGCACGGTCACAAAGTCTCCACTTTTATCCGCCGTCTCATCATTGGTCAGGCTACCAGGGGTGACATTTAATTGTATCGAGAGGTTTGATGATTGCCCTCCTTCAGTAGGATTGACGAGATTATACTGGATACAGTCATTCGGATCCATATCTGTCGTCGGAAAAGTCACCGGGTAACTTTTGACTGACTGTACGTATTGATTTGTTGATCCTCCCACCAAAGAAGGATGACACTTATTTTTCGAGAATGCCCACATGACATATGACGAAGAATCATCGTGTTTTGTGGGAATCATAGATGTCCCTTCAACCGCCACACCGACTTCATCACCGCTGAAATATGTCCAAGAGAACTCATCTATACCAAGACCAACCACCGTGGCTTCATCTTTCTGTCCATTATTGGCTGTACTCGGATCACGAGGATTTGTCTTCCAAAAAATCTCCTCACCCGCACCAAATACCCCATCTCCAGATGTACCCCCCACCGGACGAGCGAAAACATGCTTACACAGGTCGGTAACTGATCCGCTTGTTGTGGCACTACATAAAACCAAGGGGGCTGCGCAAACAGTTGCTGTATCTGGATCAGCCACACAACAAGGCCCCCCTGACGTGCAAGTAGGGACAGAACCACCCGCACAAACAGGTTTGCCAACCGATGAACATCCTCCCACGTTACAATCAGGCGGTGTCTCAGAAAAAGGAGTGATAGTCCCACCTCCGGAATTGACCGCTGGATCTCCAAAAATATCTAATCCACCACCTCCGAACGTAATCACGCTCGATTCAGGCCTTATCTGGGTCTCTCCTTCAAGACATGTTGGCGATGTACCAGCCGGACAAGAAAATGATACTGATGAGCCCGAATCAGCTAACTCATAAATACTCCCCGACTTTGGATCATATACGGCACAATAATCGTTCTTCCCTTCCTTATTATCTCCCCCAAAACGAGCTTTATACCCATCGTTATCATCATCCACAACATAACTTGTCACTGGATCAGCATTGTCATATCCGTTCTGAACAAGAATACTTGCCGCTTCGATGCGCCAGTCCTTTGAATTATAGGCGCCATCTCCATTGTAATCACATCGAGCTACGTTACAGTCCTTCCTTTTTAAATACCAGGTATAATACAGTGACTCCGACGGGTTACTGAAGTAAATTGGCATGGCACGCGCGGTAATCTTCTCTCCACTCTTTGGATCTGATGGTGAGAAAAAAATCGAAACTTCGGGCGTGGTCTTCTTGCCGCTATTCACATTGAAGCTCTGCATGGTGTCCCGAACACTATCACCATTAATGTTGTAACGCTGCTCAAGCTTATTGGCCACCTTCCCTACCGAAGGAACTCCTGCTGCTTGTATTGACGAGAAAGGCGCAAAAAAAACTCCGACTAAACCGAGAACAGCTAGCTGCTGTCGCATTTTTTTCTTGAGTACCATTTTACTCATATTTTGATTTATCACACCTAATAGAGAACTAAAAAAACCAAATCAACAAGGAAGAAAAGAATCCAATTCGCCAACCACGATGCGTATATCGATCGAGAGAAATAAGCTACCGCTCCTGAAAATAAACTCGCGTAACAAAGCACCGCGTACTGCCAAGAAAAACCGCTTGAGAGGCCAATGAAACCCACAAAGAGTATCGACTGAAGCACAATGGCGAGCGGTCCCAATGAACCGAGCCACAGCTTCATAACCAGTCCGCGAAAAAACACTTCATACAAAAGAGCAATTCCACCGACTGCTATAACTTCATAGGCAACGAACCACACAAAACTTCTCTCCATAAAGGGAGGGAGTTGATATGCTAATCGAAAACCCTCTATTGGGAGAAGAAAGTACAGAAAGACCCCACCTGCCGCTACCATCACACCTCCCCAAAAGAGTGCTGGCAACCAACGAGCCTCTTGTATACCAAGAGATGACAGAGGTTCTTTCAATATCATTTTACAGTAAATCATCGGGAGTACCAAGAGAAAAATGATACTCGCGATAACTTCCTGCGTAATCAAATCAAGTGACTGACTCTCGGGAAGACTGTACAAAAGACTAAGCGACACGAAAACAAACAAGGTCGTCATGATCGTTTTCTCTTTTTGTGTCGGTAAAATTTTCTTCATATTCGAAATATCTTTACTCAAGTCTGTGTGTGACACGAGCGCGGTACCGGTCTATCTCACTCTCTATTCTACACTCATTTCTTAGCCTTCCCAGGAACCATCATCGAAAGAGCATACCTCTTCTCTCGAAAATATATCCCCATAATAACACCCAGACCCACTGGCAAGACATTCAACAAAGACAAAAAACCCTCCACACCCGTCGAAAAAACAAGCGCTCCACCGGCCTGAAACAAAAATACCGACTTTGGTCGAACCGTCAGATCATCTTTAATTAAGAACAGCAGAAATATGAGAAAACTACAGCAAAAAGCTAACACGGCGCTCAAACCCGGAATCATCCCGATCACCGCCACATCCAAAAAATCTTTAAACCCGGCAACCATGAGTGGCCCTGCGTATGCCCAAAGACGAACCTGCTTTGTCTGCTTCGTTTCCCTTGATGCTGATGATTGCTGTTGGCGCACACGCTCCTCGATTGCTGTGTTTCTCATCGCTAAACGTTCCTGGGTAGCCTGTTCTATCCGACTATAGTCCTTCTCTGATTGAAGCGACGGAATTGCCATATATCTCTCTCCACAATATTGAACATCGTATTCTCACTATGCCTGAACCCCAGAATCAAAGTCTCGTTTGGCTTGATCGATTTCAAGAAGCTGTCGAGGATCAGACGTGATAATCTGATCCTCACTAAACGAAGCCATTACTCTGATGGCTGCGTGTTTGGTTCCCGCAAAAAATATCCCCTCTCCAACTGCTGACTCAAGCAAAAGAAATTTCTCATGGTCTGTTAGGTAAAATGTCTCAGACACCGTATCGATAGAAGCAGGCGATTGGCGCAACAGAAGCTGGAGCGAAGAGTTGGTGACAATTGATTTCCCGTGCCGAGAATTCATGAAGTCACTGATATCCTGAGTGATAGTAGTGAGTCCGGTATAGTATTTTCGGCACCGTTTCGCGATGCCAAACAAAAAGGCTGCCGCATCATCATGTTGCATCATCACCCACGCCTCATCCACGACTACCACGCGTTTTTTCATTTCCGTTCGAATTTCATTCCAAATAAACTGGAGAATGATATACATGGCAATTGGGCGAAGTTCTTCCTCCAGATCACGAATATTGAAAACAACCAATTGATTATTCAACATCACATTCGACTGTTTGTTCAGAAAACCGCCGAAAATACCCTCCGTATATCGTTCCAGCCGTATAGCTAATGATTCCGCTCCGTCCATATTTTGCAAAACCGCATAAAGATCGGACATCGTCGGATACGATGATGCTGTCAGTTTTGCAAAATCAGATTGCGCGGTAATATCACGGATGGCATAGGTTTCACGGATGGCACGATCAAGAATAGAATCTTCCTCCGGGGTCACCATACCCAACATCAAATGCAGCAACCCAACCAAGTTAGCAATATTACTCCGAAGCACACTCTCCGCGTCATCTTCATCATTTTTCTTCGGCAGATCAAACGGGTTGAGGTGTACCGTTGAGTTCAGAGCGATTTTCATAAAACTCCCTCCCACTGTCTCACACAGGTGTTTGTATTCATTCTCTGGATCCAGAATAATAACACTCGCCCCGAACATCATGGAACGCAGCACCTCGAGCTTCACCGCGTAGCTTTTCCCGGCACCAGATTTGGCAAATACCACCATATTAGCATTCTCCAGCTTGAAACGATCAAAAAGAATCAGAGAATTATTATGGAGATTGATGCCATACAAAATACCCTCACCCGATGATAAATCAGATGAAACAAAAGGAAACGTAGTCGAAAGCGGTTCGGTATTAAGATTGTTTGCCACATCCAGCATATCCGTTCCAAGGGGTCTTGTAGAAGCAAAACCCTGGTCCATACGAAGAATGGCTGGTTTGACATACACCAACTGCGCCTCAAGAAGCGATTCCACAGCGCTTGATTTTTCGCTTAAATCATCTTGATCTTTTCCATACACCGTTATATAGAGTCCGAAACGAAAGAACTTCTCTGTCCCCTGTTGCAATTTATCACGGAGAGCCTCTATATCCTGGAAAGCTGTCTCCAACATTGGATCACGCACTTTTCCCCCCTCAGCCTCAATAGATATCTGTGACTGCACCTGAGTCGATGATTTACGAAGTTGCTTCAAGATATTCGCCGTATCAACCGGATGGACAAAAAGAGCCGTGTCCATGGAAAAATCGAGATTGATAATCGGGGAAAACCAATTTGTCGAGAGATAGCGCGGGTAGGCGATGACAAAGTATGTTCGCACAAATACATCGCCAACCTGCATAACATTCGGACTCAAGCGTACCGCTGGAGGCGCGATCAAATCACGCACCGTAGCCACTCCTTTCTGATAGAGCGCTTCTGTATCACGCGTCGTCATAGAACCCAAAGACAAATCAGTGTCCTGAGTATTCTCGTTTGTCTTCTGATTCCTCAAGCTAAACAAATTCATGTTTTTTTTCTATCCGATTAAGCACCTTTACTTCAATTCTATCTGATCAATATTCTTGAGAATAGCGGAGCTGAATACTGACGGATTATAGCTATTGTAAAGCAATTCTATGACTTCTTCCGTTTGAAGCATGGTGACATGAACCCCTGTCGCTGATAATGCCGCGGTAACATGCCCAACTCGCTGCAATAACTGGCTTCGATACGTCTGAAAAAGCTCCGGTCGATTTTCAACCGCTTCTTTTGATTTGAACAATCCGAATAATTTATCCTTCAAACCACCTCTCTCATCTTCTACCGCTGAGAACGGTACAACTACATAAAAGTATTTTGACATAATACTCGAACTCTCGGTCAATTCCTTCACAAATTTTTTATACCCCGAAATCTGAAATCTAAGTAAATCGTTTTCCTGCTCTTTTTCACGCGCGGACAAAAGAGCGAGGTATGGCTCGATATTCAATCTCCGAGAACTCACGACCATTTGTACGGGGAAATCCAATGAATTGAGGAAATTTTGATACTGCAGAATAATACCCTCCTGTTCATCTGAGGATTTCAAATCAAAATTCAAAGAGGAAACAAGGAGTATTCCCCGGAGCGAACCATTCTTGAGTATCACCACCCCATCACGGATTTCATCAACATCGACGTACTGTTGAGTACTGCTCTTTGAAGATGTTCCGGGATTCTGATTTTTTGGATTTAAGAATTCCATGTTGCTCTCTTGATACATTTTACTCCCGATACAATACAACGCCCAAAAACATTATTTTTCAATATGTCGATCAAGGACCGAGGCCAGAGCCTTCAATTTTGCTTCGGTTATCTCTCGAGATCCACTTGCGGACTCAACAATGGCTGATCCGGGTCGCTTCATCACTACCGTCGGAGTATTCGTGACATGTACTGGGCGTTCCCATACGGATACTTTAGGACGAAAAAGAAAAAAAACGCCATGGAAGACAAATTTCACCATTGGCATACCAGATGGGCGGTAAAATGCAAAGGCAAGAAAAGTCAGAGCGGTTGGTCCACCAGCAATTAAGAAAAGTTGAAAATCGAAAGTCGTGTACATGACCAAAAGTACCGCACACATCCCCAGAAGCCAACCGATATGCTTCCAGGTAAACGGGCCGACAATCTTGTCTTCAACATCAATATACTGCGGGACTGATGATTGCATCATACAGACTTAAAAAAAGTATACCACAAAATGCTTCTATCCCTCTCTCTCTGGTAAGTCACGCTGGGTAGGATCGATGCGATACGGCTTCGGAATATAGTCCAAGTTTACATCTCGCTTCGGTGCCGGTGCCGGATGAGGAAGATTATTGACAACGGGAGAAGCTGTCTCCATTTGAACTGTTGATGCTACGGGTGGTACGAGTGATACGGGAACATCAGCCTTTCCTGACAGAAGAGGTCCGGAATTCTTTGTTGTTTCCTGGTTGTGTGACTGAATTTCTTTTTCTACAGGTAACACGTGCTTAGAAGAGAAATGGAGTGTGCCGAGGGTTTGATTGGATGGGGAGAATTGAGCCTTGTTCAGCACATGCAAGGATCCAGTTTCGCCTAACGCTGAGTGAGATATTTCTTTTTCTGGAGTCGTAATGGACACAGCCTGTTTCTCTCTCATTTGGACTGGCATCGGCATAGGAGGCGCGGCAGGAGCAAGGGGGGCCTTCGATACCAGCGATTTCTCTTGCTCTAGTGGTGGGCTCTTCGGACTAGGAGCAGGTGGAAAAATAAGTATCTGATGCACGGTATCAATTTCTACGACCTCACGATCCTCAATAGAACGCAGGAGAATCTCAATACGTCCATGTTCTTCACTCGTCAACCTCAGTCCATTCTGAGAACGAAACAAAAATTGTCCTCGCAATATCGCATCATGATACCCTACTCCGAGTTCTTCGCGATAACACTTCAACCAGTTTATCAGTGACCCACGAACAAGCTCCGTGCTGGTCTTCAACTTAATACGGGTTTCAGTGATTGTTTGCTGCCCAAGTTGAGGATATTGTGAGAGCGCTTCAAGAAGGGTCATTCGTACCGTCACAATCTTTTCGGTCTCTCCTGCTATTCCTTCTTCCGAAGGAACAATGGTAAGAATATCCCTCTTGACTGCTTCGAGAATCTCATCCACACGGGAAGTGTTTTTCGAATCAAATTCCTGGCACCAAGCGGTCAATTCTAGCTGAGACTGAGCCTCGTCCCATTCCTGAAAGATAATCTTTCTCACCATGACAGAAATAAAGGCTGCGGTCGATTGGGTAAGACTGAATTTTTCGGAAAAATCTTTGAGAGCGTACGGGAGCTCATCTGAGGTAAGGAGTTTCCGAGAAAACTCCGGCATTTCACGAAAAGTTGCCCATACTAGCTGGTATGCAGAAATATCAGATGGGTCATAATCTGCGAGCAAAGGATAAAATTCATTCGGGAGTGAGGCTGGACTCATACGTGAAAACGATTATGGACGGCGATTATTTTGCTGACCAATTTGGCGTAATTTCGCTCGCTGACTCTGTGCCGCAGCGGCAGATGAACTCGCATTAGGTGCTGTAGAGGAAGCGGGTGTTGCGGCAGCAGGAGTCACTGTTGGAGCTGGCACAATACCTGCTGAATTCCATTTCGCCTGATCCGCCGCCGACATCGTCTCCATTGCTTTCTCGTAATTCTTCTTATATTTATTCGCGTAATCCTGCATATATCCCTGTAAATTGACATCTGATCCTACGGAATCATGGATGCTACTCTGTTTCGCCAAATCAGTTGCCGAAAGCTTACCGATAGTATCATTGTAAACATCCTGCCGAATTTTCGCCGCATCTGGAGTTGCTCCGGTAGCAGCAACACGAGCGGTCTCTGTCTGAATGCGATAGTCCGCGAAAGATTTGATCTGTCCCTCACTGCGCATCTTCGACGAGAAATCTTTATAGAGATTCGAGCTTTCATCAACGATGTAACTCCCATCGGCATTCGTCATTGCTTGACCATCTGCCCCGCGCTGCGCGAAAGATTCGCCATTCAATAATTCCTTGATTTTGCCAGCATCCATTTTAAAGGCTCCTGATCGAGCATTCGCGAGTAACTTGCCCGTCTCGCTTGACGCATTTTTCCCAAGTGCTTCCAAAGCTTTCGCTGCTTTCTTCAGGTCTTCAGGATTCGAAATCGCTTTATTTTCAGACAAGGTCATTGCTGCCGCAGCCGCTCGTACTTTATCACCGCTATCCAAATTCTTCAGCAACTCAGAGTTACTGACATTTCTCTCTCTATTTTGCTTGGCTGCTTCAAGAATTTTTCGGCTCTGAATAGTTTCCAAAGCTGATTTTCGTCCCTCAGCACCATCCCGACCTTTTCCTCGATATTCTTCTTCCAAATCCTTTCTTCTGGCTTCTCTGGACTTTGAAGAAATCCATGTTCTATCAAACTTCTCTTTCAAACCAGATACGTATCCTCTGGTTCGTGTACCACGAGGAACAAGAGCCATCCCTGCTCCAGCAAGACCGCCAGCAGCCAACAATGACGCTTTCTTCCCCCATCCCATCATCTTGTCATTCACTTTCTTGGCTATACCCACTCCGGCTACCTTGGCGCTCAGGGCCACCGAAATCGTCATCATAATCAAGATAATAGGAATAGCGGATTTCATCATGACCCCAAATATAGCCGTCAATCCCGCGTCACCCGCTACCGTAGATGCTTCGGTGGATATAGTGGTATTGTACGACCCCATAACGTTAGCAAATCGGATGGAAACGAGTAACATCAGCATCGCCGCGGGAGCAAAAACAAGATTGCCGACTAATTTTTTCCACCACTCATCGGCATAGCCACTCAAACCAGGGACGAATTTCATAAATCCAATAGGTGAAAAAATCACCAAAACCACCAAAGAAACCACTCGAATAACAAAGAGAACAGCAAGAATAGCCAACGCCACAGCAAATAAAAACATGAAGATAATTGCTACGACAAGACGCGAAACAGTCGCGCTTGAACCCTCTGTTCCCAGAAGTAACTCTTCCATATGAGCCGCACCCAGGAGGGATTTGCTCGTAGCCTCAGACAGTGTACTCCCTCCACCTGACCCCAAGATTTGCTGAATAAAGAAATAGGTTGGGACATTAGAGACATCGATCAATACCCGAGAGAGAGGAAAACTAAAATTCACAAAGAGTGCCATCAAAATAATACTCAACAGCGTTTTTTTCGCGTTATAACTGCTCAACTGAAAAACCATTGAGAAAGCTCCGATCAACAACATCAGAATGAAAAAGATATTACAGAAATCACGGATGAACTTCCAGAGCTCATAGATCTCCGGATGATTCAAAAGTCCTGTAGGGCCAGAAATAAGATCCGCATTGACTGCGAAACCAAACAGCGCAACCGCTACTGTGACGAACCAGGTCAGCGGAGTAAAAACAAGCGTATAAAGTATCCACGATACGGCGCCCTTAATACCACTCAAGATTGCTCCAAAAAAACCCCCGCCACTATCTTCTTTTGGAGCGTCACCCGCTGCAAGACCAATATGTGGAGCCAACCAAAAAAGAGTGCACAAAAAAAACACCACTCCAAAAAATATGTATACCTTTTTGTTTCTTCCCATAGACAATTTCATTTACAGTATACCCTAAAAGAAATGAAAAAAAAAGAATACACGTGACTCAATACATCACGCGTATTTTCTCTCACAGACAACACTTTGTTGTCATGGTTATATTGTCCGTCTGGGCTAATAAATAAAGCCCTTGATTGCCCTGCTCGAAGCCGAGAGAGTACGCCGACTCATTTTTCCCCACCGAACATAATTCATCTCGCTCACGGTAATCGTGTCGCCATTCACCTTTTCCACCAGAGCGACATGTCCATAATACCGGTTTTCAGTGGTCACCATGATAGCTCCTGGCCGAGGACTTCTTCCTGTCTTGTACCCCAATGATTTTGCATTATACAGCCAAGTTCCCGCGTTCCCTCCCCAAGGAACATAGCGCTTCTGCGAAACATACCAAGTACACCATCCATACGGAAACCGATGTCCTGTTCCCGCACGTCCATCCAGTGTTCGGTATCCTGAAATATCCGTTGCGGTACCACCACCCGTGGTGGCATATTGCCTCCGAGCAAGACTTCCCGCATTCGCAGTTGCACTTGGTGAAATAGGCTCATCCTTCTGACCATCCGGAATAATCAGTGAGTCTCCAACCGCAATCTCACCATTCGCTGGCAAACTATTAAATGAAATAATCTTCTCTTTCTCTGCCTTATATTTTGATGCGATTGACTCCAAAGTATCTCCTTGTCTT
>JAUPUC010000038.1 GCA_030917745.1 Patescibacteria group bacterium
TTGATTGTGCTCAATACCTGTGTGGTACGTGAACGAGCCGCGGAAAAAGTTTTTGGACTTGTGCGAAATATTCGAAAGGGACTCAAAGGAAACGCTGCTGCGCGTATTGTTGTGACCGGCTGTCTTATCGGAGCAGCTTCTCGAGTCCCTGGTGGTAAGATGATGAAGAGTTTACGGGCGCGATTGCCAGATGTAGAGTTTCTGCCCTTGGAAGAGGTCGGATTTGAATACGCGCCAAAACGAACGTCTTCAAAATCAGTTTCAATTCCGATATCGAATGGTTGTAATAATTTTTGTTCTTACTGCATTGTGCCTTTTTCTCGAGGGAAGGAAAAATCGCGACCCTTTGCGGACATTGTGCTGGAGGCAACAGAAGCGGCCCAGAACGGAGCGGAGGAGATTCTGCTGCTTGGACAGAATGTAAATTCGTATGGAGCGGATCTGCTGTTAGAGAGATTGGGAGAAAAGGAGGAATATGTATTACCGGATGGGCGATCGGTGAAGCCAGTCATGGTCAAACACCTTTCTCGGCACCGTATCCCGACTTTGTTTCCATATCTTCTGGAAGCAGTGGCCAAGCTCCCACAGATAAAGAGGGTTTCTTTTGTTTCTTCAAATCCGTGGGATTTTTCTGATAGCCTTATTGATGTAATGGCGAAGTACTCAAATATTGATCGCCTGATCCATTTACCGGTACAGTCAGGAAGTGATTCGGTATTGAAACGCATGAATCGCTGGTACACACAGGCAGAATATCTCTTACTTATTAAGCGTATTCAAAAGGCAATACCAGAGGCAAAATTTACCACAGACATCATTGTCGGTTTTCCCGGGGAGACAGAAGAGGAGTTTGAGGAGACCAGGAAAGTTGTACAGACGGTTCGATTCGAGAAAGCCTATATTGCTTGGTACTCACCAAGGCCAGGGACAGTAGGAATGAAGGAAATGCAGGACGATGTTCCGTTTTTGGAAAAGAAACGCCGACATCGAGAACTTGATAGGCTCGTCTTGACTTTGTCCGGAAATGAGTGGGCTTTGAAAAAATAAGGTAAAATACAAGGGTATTTTTTGATTCCCCATACTACGCATATGAAGAATCCCGCATCTCTCTCGCTTCTTTCGTGGAATGTGAATGGCATTCGCGCGGCAGAGCGCAAGGGTTTTCTCGAATGGTTACATCAGCACCGGTATTCCGTAGTTTGCCTTCAGGAGACCAAAATTTCACACCCTGATCAGCTTTCAAGAGCTTTAGCTCAGCCGGAGGGTTATTTTGGGTATTTTCATTGCGCAACGGAGAAGAAGGGATATAGCGGGACAGCCGTGTATACAAGAGAGGAGCCTTTTGAAGTAAAAACTTTTTTTGGAGCTGATTCTCTCCTTTCACGGGAGGGTCGAGTGATGGAACTTCATTTTCAAGATTTTGTATTGCTGAATATTTACTTTCCCAATGGTGGATCGGGGGATGAGAGATTGCGGTATAAGATGCGATTCTATGCGGAATTCTTGACCTATGTTTCAGATTTATTGGCACAGGGCAAGAACGTCATTTTTTGTGGGGATGTAAATACAGCACACAGGGAGATTGATTTGGCACGACCTAAGGAAAATCAAAAGACATCGGGATTTCTTCCGGAAGAACGAGCATGGATGGATGATATGGCCACTGCTGGATTTACCGATGTTTTTCGGCAGATGCATCCAGATGCAGTGCAATATTCTTGGTGGGATATGAAGACACGTGCCCGTGAGCGAAATATCGGTTGGCGTATTGATTATTTTTTTGTTAATCAAAAATTCGTGTCACGGGTGAACGAGATAGAGTACTTGGCTGATATCTCTGGATCTGATCATTGTCCGGTGAAAATGACGCTGCATATCTGAGATTGGGCACGCGAGATATTTTTGTGGTGGCATAAAAAAAGCCGGCACATCTTCCTCATGAGGAAAAGGCCGGCAAAAGCGCAGTGCTGGTGGCTGCTGCGATTATCGTTTTCGGTGGACGATGCCGATACCGAGGAGCGCGATGCTGAGGAGGACAAGACTACGTGGTTCCGGGATGGCCCGGGTAATACTCAGGCTATCTATCCAGAGAGACGTTCGGTTCGGATCTCCAACGGTGTTTTCGACCCATACGGTGGCCGTCCAGAGGGTTGAAGCCGTCGCCATGAGGCTTGGTCCTCCTCCGCCGCTGAGATCGGGAACGATGTAGGAGAAACTCGTCCAGTGATCGATCGGTGGCAGTGTCACCCAGTCGAAAAATCCCGGGCCGGTGAGGGAAAGTCCTGCAACATCATTATTGACCTCGGGGATAACGATGTACTCAAACGTGATCGTATCGCCGGCCCAGATGTCGGGAAGGGCGAATGTGATACCCGCATCGCGATTACGCGGTCCTTGCCCGGGTGCCATTCGTAGGCAGAAATTGCCTTCGGAACAGGGGAGGCGGATGCCGTGTTTCACGACCTCGGTTACAATGTCGACATTGCCATAGATGGCGGCGTTCGTTGGGATTATCCCGTCTTCGAAACTGAAATCGAGAGGAGCGGCTTTGGCATTACTGGACCCGGCAACGGCAAGGGCAATCAGGGTCGCAAACGCGAGAATCCTGAATATCGCGGAAACCGGGTTTCGTTCAAGAGACCAGTGGGGCATCAGTGTATCCTCCGAAAATTGTGCTACAGTTGTTAAAGGAAAAAGCCTCTTTGAAGCTCGGGAGAGATAATAACACAGAAATCGGTATATATCAAGTCTGGAAAGTGAAGCTATGAATAACAGCCACGAAAAAGGTACCCCTCTTCCAGAACGCATGCGACCTCAGTCGGCGGAAACGTATCTCGGGCAGGAAAAAATTTTTGGTGAAGAGAGTTTTCTTCGTGAGGCAGTCAAGAACGGTGCGTTGCCTTCCTTGATTTTTTGGGGACCACCAGGGAGCGGTAAAACCACGCTGGCACGCATTCTTTCGCGAGAGCTTGATTCAGTGTTTGTGAGTCTTTCCGCCGTTTCGAGTGGCAAGAAAGATTTGACCATCGTTCTTGAGCAAGCAGAAAAGGATCGTGCAGAGGGGAAGCGAACCATTTTGTTTCTTGATGAAATTCATCGTTGGAACAAAGCACAGCAGGATGCGCTCTTGCCATTTGTGGAGTCCGGAGTGATTACTCTGATCGGCGCGACCACAGAAAATCCAAGTTTTTCTGTGAACTCGGCTCTCCTTTCTCGGACACGGGTATTGGTACTACAAAGCCTCCCTTCTTCGGCAATCATGACGATTCTGAAGCGGGCACTTACCGAAGATGCTCTCTTTCTCACTCAAAAAGTGCGGGCTGACAATGGGGTACTGGAGTTTCTCGCACAAGCATCTGGTGGCGATGCGCGACAAGCCCTCTCGGCTCTTGAAGCGTGTACTTTTCACGCGCGCCAAATAACCATGGAGCTTGCCGAATCGGTGATGCAGCGATCGCATCTTCTGTATGATAAAAAAGGTGAGTGGCATTATGATGTGATTTCAGCTTTGCATAAATCTTTGCGGGGCGGTGATGCTGATGGCGCGCTGTATTGGCTCGGTCGTATGCTCGAGGCCGGTGAGGACCCACTCTATGTTGCGCGTCGGCTTATCCGCTTTGCTTCAGAAGATATTGGACTGGCGAATTCGTTTGCTCTTCCCCAATCTATTGCCGCACTTGAGGCCTGTCGTCATTTGGGCATGCCAGAGTGTGAGTTGAATTTAGCTCAAGCGGTCGTGTATCTCGCTAAGTCAAAGAAATCAAACGCTTTGTATGAAGCGTATGGCCAGGTGAAAGATGATATACGGAAGTTTCCCAATGAACCTGTCCCACTTCACTTACGAAATGCTCCAACTCAACTGATGAAGGAAATTGGGTATGGACAGGGATACAAGTATACGCCAGAATTCAAGAATCCAGAGGATGCTCAGCAGTCGTATCTTCCAGAAAAATTGAGGGGGAGAAAATATATTATTTTTAGTGAGTGAGGGGAGATACATTAATATGAATACCTATGCTACCAAAAACACAGAGTAAAGCCCCCGCGTTTTCATTGTCGGATCAGAATGGTGGTATGCGCGCGCTCAAAGATTTTTTCGGACAATGGGTGGTGCTCTATTTTTATCCAAAAGATGATACGCCCGGATGTACCAAGGAGGCCTGTAGCTTTCGTGATGGGTTCTCGCGTTTTAAGAGAGAAGGAGTTGTGGTACTCGGTATCTCAGCTGATTCAGTGAAGAAACACGCGAAGTTTGTTGAGAAATATGAGCTCCCCTTTTTGCTTCTTGCGGACGAACAAAAAACAGTTGTGGAGCAATATGGTGTGTGGGCGAAGAAAAAATTTATGGGGCGTGAGTATATGGGGATTCTCCGTACGACCTTTCTTATTAATCCTTTGGGGAATATTGTCAAAGTGTATGAAAATGTGAAACCTGATGAACACGCAGATGAGGTCTTGAAAGAGATATCACGCATGAAGAACGAGAAGAGGGGTAAGGAGGAGGGAATATGATTGATTGAGGAATAATTGATTGAAATCAAGAATTATGAAAATCCAGGCTGGAGAGAAAGCAGTGAAAGAGGGAAAAGATGTCGTTCGAGTGCGAATTGTAACGGGTACTCTGGATGAGATAGTTCGTTTGGCCAATGGACGACAGGAGTTGGTACTGGCGGTTGAAGAACCGAAGAAAATGACTCGCCGAATGCTGATTCTTCTTGTGCGGAAAATAGTGAGTGCGGCTCAAGCGAAGCGTATGAAGTGTCTTGTATTGTCTTTGGAGAGCTTGCGTTTCAAATCCGTTCCCATGGAGAGTGAAGATCTCGGAGAATTATGTGCAACCAACATGTTGATGGCGCAGCATGCCTTCACCGAACATCTCGCCAAACCCAAGGACGGTTTTCCGGTGATCGATGAAATCGTAATCGAGGGAGCCGATCGGGATTTCCGTCGTGGATTGGAACGGGGAACCATCATCGGTACCGAAACGAATGCCTGCCGGCGTCTCGC
>JAUPUC010000020.1 GCA_030917745.1 Patescibacteria group bacterium
TTTCATCTCTTGGTCTTGATGCTCTGTCCCCGAAACTTACCCCGGCATTTCTCGAAGAGCTTGTGAAGAAGCGGGAGAGACGGACAATCGGAGACATTCTTCTCGATCAATCACTTATTGCCGGTATCGGTAATATCTATCGAAGTGAAGCATTGTTTCTTGCTTTAGTGCGACCGTATCGTCTCGGGAGGGAATTGGATGCTTTGGAGACAAAAAAACTGACGGAGGCGATTCGGCGAGTACTCGGGCAGGCATTTCGTCTGGGTGGGATGTCGGATGGGGATTTTCGTGATACGGATGGCTTGCCGGGACGATTTGAAAAGAATCTTTTCGTGTATGGACGAACCGGTCAATCATGCCAGAAATGTGATACAATCATACAGAGAATGAAAATGGGCCAGAGGAGCGTCTTTTTTTGTCCCCATTGTCAAGTGTGATAATGCGGGTGGTATAAAACATAATGAAGTCGGAGTATGCAAACGAAACAGAAAGTCGTCATATTGCTGGTAGCGCTCGCCATCGTCGGCTTGGGAGGATATTTTTTCAATACGAGCGGTGAAAAACGTCAGGCAATCAGATTAGATAATGATACGAAGTCGATGAATTCTCCTGAGGAGAGCACCGCGAATCAGGGAGATGTGAGTCCTATTTCCGGTGTAGCCTGTGAACACTGGAATCGTCGTCCAGTTGCCGTGATGCAACCTGCGGATCCCTCGGCTCGTCCAGCCGCTGGGTTTTCTTCAGCAGATATGGTTTTTGAGATGCCGGTATTCACGAACTCGAACACTCGTTTGATGGGAGTGTACCTGTGTGATATTCCTGATGATATTGGTTCGATGCGCAGCGCTCGGCATGATTATCTCCCTCTTGCCAAAGGTCTCGATGCGGTCTTTATCCATTGGGGATATTCGAAGTTCGCTGAGACATTGCTTGAACGCAAAGTGGTGGAAAATATCAACTGTTTGACGACGTCTTTTTGTCCACGTTGGGCTCAGACAGGCAAAATGAAATATGAAGATACGGGCCGTATCACGCGCGAGAATATCTTGCAGGCAATGGAAAAGTACCAATACCGAACCACCAATAATTTTGTTGGATATCCCCATCAAAATGAATTGTCTCTCGAGTCACGACCAACTGGCGGGCGTATCCGTCTCGCATATCCAAATCCGTACGACGTCTCTTATGATTATGACAAGGCGACGAATACTTATCTGCGCACCTGGGATGATGGAGCGGATATGGATAAAAATAATAATGCTCGCGTCGCTCCAAAAAATATCGTAGTAGCGATAGTAGAGTCGGAGCAAGTCAAACTCGCAACTGATTACAAAGCACGCGGGGTGCAGGATCCATGGGAACTCGTTCCTGAACATGACCGTGCCGGGTTGGATTATGGTGGGGTTGGCCGCTACAATAATCTCGAGATGGGAGATCCTTGGTTCGATACCAAAGATACGGGAGACGCTTTCTTCTATATGAATGGTCAGGAAATGAAGGGCGTTTGGAAAAAAGACAAGAGCAAGCTTGAAAGCAAGCTCACTTTCTATCAGGCTGATGGTAGTGAGGTCAAATTTGTACCCGGACAAATATGGGTCAATGTTGTAGAACCAAGTTACGGAATTAAGTGGGAACCAGGAAGTTAGTGTCTGCGGTGGACTTCCCTCCCGAGAGCAGGCCGGTATGGCCTGTTTTTGGTATACTGAAGAGAAGAAATGAGGAAGGATACTTTTGGTTTCACAGAGAATATAAAACCTCTCATACGTTATTCCCGCCTTCGCAGGGATAACAAGCCCTCCTCATTTTTGAATGAAGGTGAGTAAAGAATCTGAATTACGTATGTTATATTTTCTGCATGGTGAAGATGAAGTGCGCGTTGGTGATCGTCGGCGCGAACTCTCAGATGGTTTTCGAAAAAAGTATCCGACGGGCGAGGTACAGATTTTTGATTTTGAAGATACGGGCACGCCCGAGGCTATTCGGGCAGCCTGTTCGGCTTGTGATCAGGGATTGTTTGCGGTACCCAAGCTCGTGATGTGGCTTCACCCATTCGCGCTCAAAGAAGGTGAAGACGCTCTCAAAAAATTTCTGACGCGGTTTACCAAAGAGCCACCAATGGATATTTCACTCCTCATTGTCGCGGTGGGGAAAATAAAGAAAACACATCCGATAGCCGCCTTTCTTCTGAAGAAATCCGATCGAACAGAAGCGATTGATCCGTTGACTGGTGTTCAACTGGAGCGGTATGTCGCTGCCTTGTTCGCGGATATGGATACCAATCTTTCTATTGGTCGCTCGGCTTGCGGAATGCTTTTGAAGGCAGTCGGTAGTGATATGCTTCGCCTCAAACAAGAAGTAGCTCGATTGGCAGCCTATCGTGGCACCGGTATGATCACAAATGATGATGTCACATTGTTTCTCCGACCGAGCAGTGAGACGACCGTCTTTCAGGCGCTCGATGCGATGTCGCGAGGTGAACGAGCAAAAGCAGCCCTCCTATTTGCGCAAGAGCAAGCAGGTGAATCCAAACAAGATGCGGTATACGGACTGCTTTCAATGTGCGCTTGGCAGCTTCGTCGACTCATTCAAATTCGCGAAGCTTTCGACCGAGGTTTTCGTGAGAGCGCGAGTATTGCTCGGGAGACCAAGCTTCCGCCATTCGCGATTCAGAATGCCTTGCGTTCTCTTGGAAATCTTCCTCTCTCTCGACTGGTAGCTGGATTGATACTCTTGGCCGATATGGATGCCGCGATGAAAATCGGGGAGCTTGACCCTGGCGTGGCGCTGGATACTTTCGTATGGAAGTTTTGAGGGCGCGGGTTGTTTTTGGCTTTCAGTAGGAAAAGCTGGGAAAGTTGACTGTATTCATATATTATGCTATAATGTA
>JAUPUC010000032.1 GCA_030917745.1 Patescibacteria group bacterium
GGCTGGGCCGGTGCTTGGCACGTCTGGAGCGACAGGTAGCGCGACCGATGACGCCAGAAATCTTTCGCTTCTTGCTGACGTGGAGAGTCAGGTGACTCGACTTCTTGATCTTGCCACACAAAAGGGAATTCCTCATGCAGTACATGTAGCACAGAAGTTGAAAAACTACTATGTGCTCGACCGAATGCATGACGAAATGGTGGATAAGTTTTATCAGGGTCTGGTTGAGAAGGGATTGGTAGAGAAAACATAATAGGAGGAAAAGAGCGCATTCAAACAAATACACAAAAGTATGTCTGGTTTTGATTTCAACATTGTTCTAGTACCACTTTTGGGTATATTTGGTCTATTGGCGTTATTTTCAGGAGCCTTTTTGATTCTTCGAAGTATACTTTGTTTTCGCATTGCGGTGAGCCAATCCATGCAGATGGATTTAGAAATGGTAAAAGTATCTCGCGTTAAACGGAGTCAAGAGGCTCAGCAGAATCAGAATGCTGATGCTTGGCGAGAAGAAATCGTTGCGATGGAGCAATTTTTGGTGGCTATCTCATCTCTCAAGTGGAAAGCAAGTTCTTGGAAACACTGGTTTTATCAGATGCCAAATATTGTTTTTGAAATCGCCAATCCGTCAAATAGTGAAGAAATCTTTTTTTATCTTTCCATGCCAAAACGGTTTCGGGAAAATATTGAAAAGCAGTTACACAGTTTTTTCCCCAATGCGGTGATTGAGAAGATTTCCGATTATACGGTATTCTCCCCGAGTAGCTCGACTGCCGTGGCGGTATTGGGACTGTCTAAGAATCACGCTCTTCCGCTTCGGACCTATCGTGGTATCGGTGTTGATCCTCTGAATGAAATCTCAAATGCTTTGAGTCGCCTGAATACGGAAGCAGAAGGAGCAGCTATTCAAATCGTACTTGCTCCAGCACCAAGTGGATGGCGGTCTTCGGGTTTGGAAATTGCACAGAAGATGCAGGGGGGAAAGCGGCTTCATGATGCACAAGGGGATTCATTAGCAAAGAGCGCGGGAAAAGAAATTGGAAAGGGGATGATGGATGTTCTCTCGGGAGGGAATATTTCATCTTCATCTCAAACTGATGCATCGGAAAAACAAGTGGCTCTGACACCGGAAGAGCAAGATCTCGTGAAAGCCATTGATAGTAAAGCGAAAAAGGCTGCTTTTTCAGTGAATATTCGTCTGATTGCTACCGCTGAAACACATGAACGAGCAGCGGAGATATTATCACATATAGAAAATGCGTTTAGTCAATTTGAGAATCCGGAAGTGAATCACTTGAAGGTACTTCGTCGAGTGAAAGAAAAACAAGCCGTATTCGAATATATTTTTCGCACTTTTGACCAGGAAGACGCTTATGTTTTTGGAGTTGAAGAGGTATCCAGCATGTTTCACTTTCCTATCTCAACCACCGAGACGCCAAAAATTAAGTGGCTGAAGGCCGGTGCTGCTCCGCCACCGATTCATATTCCCACCGAAGGCCTTCTGCTCGGGTACAATGATTATCGTGGTGCGAAAACAGAGATTCGTATGACTGATAATGATCGGCGTCGTCATCTCTACACAATCGGTCAAACTGGTGCCGGAAAATCGAACTTTCTCCAGGAAATGGCTAAAAAAGATGCTATGAGCGGGAAAGGATTTTGTTTCATTGATCCGCATGGTGATGCTATTGAAGATATTCTGACAGCTATACCAAAAGAGCGAGCTGAAGATGTGATTATCTTTGATCCTGCTGATGTTGAACGTCCGATTGGCATTAACATGTTGGAATTTGATCCAGCCCATCCAGAACAGAAAACGTTTATTATCAATGAAATGATTGGTATCTTCGATCAACTGTATGATCTTAAGGCGACTGGCGGGCCGATGTTTGAGCAGTATATGCGCAATGCTATGCTGTTGATTATGGAGCATCCAGAGAGCGGCTCCACTTTGATGGAAATATCCAAGGTTTTGTCAGACGAAGATTTCCGACGCTTTAAACTTGATCATTGTACGAATCCAATCGTGAGAGATTTCTGGTTGAAAGAGGCTGAAAAAGCGGGTGGTGAGGCTGCACTTGCGAATATGGTGCCCTACATTACTTCCAAACTGACCGCTTTCATCTCGAATGATATTATGCGGCCGATTATCGCGCAGCAGACAAGCGCGCTGAACTTTCGAGAAATCATGGATAGTGGAAAAATACTCTTGATTAATCTTTCAAAGGGGAAGATTGGGGAAATTAATGCTCGATTGCTTGGCATGGTGATTGTTGGACGTTTACTCATGGCAGCACTTTCTCGGGTTGATACGGCGGAGAGTGAGCGTAAAGATTTCTATCTCTATCTTGATGAATTTCAGAATGTCACGACAAATTCCGTGGCACAGATTCTCTCGGAAGCTCGGAAGTATCGTCTTTGTCTTGTCTTAGCACATCAGTTCATCGCACAGCTTAAAGAGGACATATCCAAAGCAGTATTTGGGAATGTTGGAAGTATGGTGGCATTCCGTGTCGGTCCAGAGGATGGAGAATTTCTTGAGAAACAATTTTCTCCCATTTTTAGCGCTAATGACCTTATGAATGTAGATAACTATAATTGTTTTTCGCGTATTTTGATGAATGGAGAGCTCACCAAGCCTTTCAATATGAAGACATATGCTCCGACCAAAGGGAATCAAGAAATCGCGAATGCTCTCAAAGAGCTCTCGAGACTTCGTTTTGGTCGTGATGCAGCAACAGTGAATCGTGAAATCATGAATCGGGTGAAGTTGACTGAAGGTGCTTGATAATTTATGAAGAGATGAGATATGCATTCTGAACTTCCTCCTCGAAAGGAGCAGCCATTGAAGTCGGGAGAGATAGATTCTTCTCGGAGGATTTTTTTTTCGGTCTCTCAGGAAAAAGTGCGGAAAAGAGAGGTGAGATCG
>JAUPUC010000052.1 GCA_030917745.1 Patescibacteria group bacterium
AGCATTTTGCCTTGAATACAAATCTGCCTTAATTTGATCTTCTTTATTCAAATCTTCAAATTTTTTCGTTTCCATATTTTTAACAATAATAATGATCAAGCACCGTATATAGAGCCATTACGAAAGTCGATGCTGAAGCGACAATCGCGGCAATATTTACCCACCAATCAAGAGTGACTCGACTCTGGGTAGCTACGGGCCTCCCATTCCAGTAGAGTTTACCTTCACTATCAATACCGAGAGCTCCTTCAGCCCCACTATCTGACTTGTGAGTAAAGATGGTTTCAATCTTAGACATAATTTGCTTATCAAATGTCTAGGTCATCCGATACTCAATACTCACTGCGGAGAGGGAGAATAATTCGGTCAGGGATAATTGATTCGTCGACACCCATCAATTTCCACGACCCTGCCTCGCGGTCTGGCGTGCTCGCCTGACATCGCTCCGGCCTTCTCATCTCTCTCGGAAGCCAAGCAGTTTGCTTCCTCCTTCCTCGCTCACTACGTTCACTGCGGAAAGGGAGAGATTCGAACTCTCGAGGGGTTTTATCCCCCGCCACGTTAGCAGTGTGGTGCCTTCAGCCACTCGGCCACCTTTCCATTTTTTTCTTCGCTTGTTAAAGAAATCCTTATCAAAATAGGAAATCTTCTCGTCTCTTTCGGGACAGGGATATGCTATCACAGCCCAAGCGACACTTCAAGTCATCATACACCTTCTTGTTTATCCAGCCACGCTTGCAAGATAATTCGCGCGGCCTCCATATCATCATGCTGAGAAACTCGCTTCATCCCACGCTCTCTCAGGTTAAATTGTGCCATCTTGGTGGTAAACATCTCATTCTCATAAACGACACGCACCTGGGCCGAAATATGATGCTTGAGAAGGTGTCCGAACTTCTCTCCCCGATCTTCCATCTCCTTCCGATGCACATGTGAGGGAGTTCCAATGACAATCACTCCTACTCGCTCCTTTTCCACTATTTCTCCAATACGAAGAGCGAGCGTCTTGTCATTTTGCAGCGTAGTCAGACCAAAAGCGATCCGGGTTTCCGGATCAGCGAGAGCCACCCCGACATCAGCCGCACCCCAATCAATCCCCAGATATGCTGTGTCTTCCATACTTATCCGCGAGTCACTATTTCTGCCCCCTTATCCGTCACGATAATGGTATCTTCAAAATGCGCCGAGAGTTTGCCATCGGTAGTCATAAACGTCCAGCCATCTGAAGCGATACGCACCTGGAGCCCCCCCGCATTGACCATCGGTTCAAGCGCCAACACCATTCCCTTAGTGAAGACAAAGTCTCGAATACCAGCGTGGAAATAGTTCGGCACCTGCGGATCTTCGTGAAGTTCATGTCCGACTCCGTGTCCCACCAAATCACGCACCACGGAATATCCATGCTGTTCAGCGTGTGCTTGCACCGCCCGCGCGTAATCAGACAAGTGAGCTCCTGCGCGGATATTGGCTATACCCAGATCAAGACTTCCTCGTGTCACCCGAAGCAACCGCTCTGCTTCGGCTGATACCACACCCACCGCCACCGTACGAGCCATATCGGTTACCATGCCTTCAAAGCGCAGTCCGATATCGAGCTTGAGCAGATCTCCTTCTCGAAGCACTCGCTTTTCACTCGGAATACCGTGCACGACCTCTTGATTGATGGATGTACAGAGTGAAGCAGGAAACGGTTTCCCCCATTCCGACCCATATCCTTTAAAAATCGGGATTCCTCCCGCAGCACGGATTTCTCGTTCAGCGATGACATCGAGTTCCTTGGTCGAGACGCCTGGCTTGGCTGCCTGGATAACCGTTTCCAATACCAAACGCAAACGCTTCCCCGATTCTCGGAGAGATTTCAATTCTTGAACAGATTTTTCTCGGTACTCTTTCATAACTTACTTGATATATCGTCGAATATCACCTGAGGTTCCCGATTCGCGTCAACGCGTATCACCTGACCAAGCTTTTCAAACTGTTCAATCACCGGAAGTGTATCAGCATGGAACACTTGGAAACGCTTGCGCACTCCTTCTGGCGTATCATCTTTTCGTTGAGCGATACGCCCACCGCAGACATGGCACCGTTCATTGATATGATCGATATCCTGCCCGAGAATGAAAGGCCGATGGCATCCGAAACAGAGTACTCGCTTGGAGATACGTTCGATGGAAGCCTCTTCCGAAAGTTCCAAAAAAATCACTTGGGTCATCGGTCGATCAAAAGATCGAAAAACAGAGATGATCTCATCGACTTGGGTGAGACGCCGCGGCGCGCCATCAAGCAATATGCCTTGCTCCTCAGGAACCGTTTTGAGTGCTTCCACCAAAACGGCGTACACCAAGGCATCTGGCACGAGCTCTCTCTTCTGATGGATAATGACATTGATTTGACGGCCAAAAGGAGTCTCTCGTTCTGCCTCAGCTCGAAGTTCCGAACCGATATCAATGTGCGCGAGATGCAAGGTAGTGCGAAGAAGTTCTGCTTGTGTACTCTTCCCGCTCCCCGGAGGACCAAGAAGGATATAGTTTTTTGTTTTTTCCATCATGTGATGTGCTGTGTTCATGAACAAAGAGACGGAAACCAAAATTCCCTGTGGACGATTAAAACCCATCATAGCTTCGCATCGTCATCTGACTCTGCAAATGCTTAATCAATTCCAGTACCACAGACACAACGATCAAAATACTCACCCCACCGACAGTCATCGCCTGAATACCGGTTATTCCCTGCACCACAATCGGGAGCACTGCCACTAATCCAAGGAACAAAGCTCCTGCTAAAGTGATGCGGTTCACGATGTGATAGAGGTATTCCGCGGTGCTATTACCTGGCCGAATCCCAGGAATGTAGCCTCCTTGTTTCTGCAGATTATCCGAGACTTTGGCTGGATCAAAAACCACCGCAGTGTAAAAATAGGTGAAAATCACCACTAAGAAAAAATACAATCCACCGTATACCCACTGATTCTGAAGCCACATACTCACGCTCCGCGCGACAGCATGCACTGTTTCATTACTCCCAGCCTGCATGAGAAAGTTGGCAGCCATGGTTGGGAGCAAAATGAGTGAGACAGCAAAAATAATCGGGATAACGCCCGCTTGATTTACTCGCAGTGGCAGATGTGTGGCCGCGCCCCCATAGACTTGTGCTCCCCGCATCCGCTTGGCATACGAGACCGGAATAGCTCGCTGTCCTTCATTGATGAAAATAACACCGGCAATAGTCACCAGCCCAACCGCAAAGAAAAGGAGGTATACAAAAATCTGTGACGGATCCCAAGTCGCGATAAAACGAGAAAATCCCGATGGGAGACTCGCCACAATACCAGCAAAAATAATCATTGAGACTCCATTTCCAAGTCCCTTCTCAGTAATCAATTCGCCGAGCCACATGAGGAAAATCGTTCCAGCAAGAGCGGTCATGATGATCACCGCCATGGTAAAAGGAGAAATATCACCCAAGATATTCTGCGAACGGAGAAGGGCCAGCATGGCATATGACTGTACGATTGCCAGCGGCACCGTGAGCCATCTCGTCCACATATTGAACTTCTGACGACCATTCTCTCCTTCTTCCTTATACAGCCGCTCCAGTTTGGGAACAATCGTCGTCATCAGTTGCATAATAATCGACGCCGTAATATATGGCCCAACTCCGAGCAACATGACGGATATATTGGACAATCCACCACCAGAAAAAATATTCAGGAGACCAATCAGCGCGTTTTCATCAAAAAAACGCTTCAACTGAACCACGTCCACTCCTGGAACCGGGATATTGGCTGCCAAACGATAGACGACAAGAACAGCGAGAATAAAAAAAATCTTATTCCGCAGTTCCTTGACACTCAAGATATTCTGAATCGCTTGAATCATGGAAGTCTGGCGAGGATCCTGTCCAAAAGCACCGCGAAGGCAGGCTCTCTGATGAAATCCAACAATATTTTATTTGAAGAAACCTTTGGCTGCTTCGGACACGAGAATTTCTTCTCCAAGAGTCACTTTCTTTGTCAATTTGCCCGTCGCAACGATTTTCACCCCAGACTTGGCATCACGAGGAGTAATCATATGTTTGGCCGCAAGTGTTTCGAGGCTAATGACCTCACCATCAGTATAGCGAGCATTAATCTGGGTGAATGTCAGGGTGACTTTCTTCGCATGCGGAGACTTGAAACCACGTGATTTCTTCATACGATCAATCAGCGTCGATCGTCCACCTTCAAAGAGCGGATCTTTCTTCTTTCCGTGTGCGCCTTGTCCTTTGGTCCCTCGTCCGGATGTTGTACCGCGCTTACCACCGCGACCGATACGCTTCACTTCTTTCCGAGGAGCAAGGGTGAGTTCGTGAATTTGCATAGCTTCATTATCAAAAATCTCTCTTCTCTTACTTAGCCGGTTCCACTTCTGTTTCAGTAGCTATTTGGGCTACTATTTTCTTTGCTTTTGGAGTCTTCAGTGTTCCCAAGGCTTTGATAGTAGCACGGGCGACATTGAGCGGATTTGATGCCCCAAGAGACTTGGAAACAATATCTTTCACACCCAAAAGATCAACTACCGCGCGAACCGCTCCACCAGCGATGACCCCCTGTCCTTTGAACCCAGGCTTCAACAGCACTTTGGCTGCTCCAAGCTTGGTCAAAACCGCGTGAGGAATAGTCATGGCCTCATCAAGCTCTACAGTCACCAGATTCTTCTTGGCATCATTGTACGCCTTCTGAATTGAATCAGAAACATCAGAACCCTTGGCAACTCCAACACCGACTTTCCCTTTGCGGTTACCGATTACCAGTGTTGCTCGAAAACGAAAACGACGACCACCTTTTACGACACGAGTAACACGACTCAAATCGAGCATTTTTTGCTCGTATTCTGGACGCTCACGTCGTGCGCCGCCACCCTTTCCTTTTCTTCCGTCTTGCTTTGTAGCCATATGCTCACTCTATCAAACAAATAGGTTATTTTCTACACTCTTTAGAACACCAAGCCGCCTTCACGAGCACCATCCGCCAATGCCTGCACCTTTCCGTGATACAAAGAGGATCCGCGATCAAATACTGCCTGCTTTACACCAATCTTCAAACACTTCTCCGCAATCAACATACCAACAGCCTTTGCTCCAGGAACCGTATTACCAAGCGTACCTCCGAGTTCACGAAGATCTGCTGCAGCAAGAGTCTTTCCTGTCTCGTCATCAACCGCCTGAACAGAAATACTTTTCAAGCTTCGAAACACCGTCAGACGAGGGCACTCCAAAGTACCCGAAACCTTGGCACGTGCTCGACGATCACGGGCTGCTTTACGATGATTTTTCTCGCGTAGTCTCTTAATCATAGGTGTAGAACATGTTATGTGGTGGTCTTCTTTCCTTCCTTACGACGGACAATTTCGCCGGCATAACGGAATCCCTTGCCCTTGTATGGTTCAACTGGTTTCAAATCTCGAATAATAGCGGTAAACTGTCCGACTTGATGCTTATCAATACCACTAATAGTCAAGACGTTATTCTCAACCTTCGCCTCGATACCAGCTGGGATTTCCATTTCCACGGGATGAGAGAAGCCCAGCGCGAGATTCATCTTGCTCCCCTGAATCGCCATACGATACCCAACTCCATTCAGCTCGAGCTTCTTCTCAAATCCCTGCGTCACTCCCTCTATCATATTGGAAAGCAATATAACGGTGGTGCCCCAGATACCAGCTGCCTTTTTGGAAGTACCAACCACCTCAACCGTCATTTCGGCATCTGTCTTCTTGACCAAGACATCATGATGATAGGTAAACGAGAGTGTCCCTTTGAGACCCTTTACGGTTACGACATTCCGTTCGAGAGTTACTTCAACGCCTACTGGAATGGCTACTGGTTTTTTTCCTATTCTACTCATAATGTATCTTCATGAAGATTTTCGTTTCGTTGACACCTGGTGTTCCCCCTCACTCTTTCAGATCATTGGAACCCGGAGATCAAAGCCACGAAAGCTCGTTTTTTACCAAACCTTACAAATATACTCTCCTCCCAAACCTTTTCGGTACGCCTCTTTGCCGGTCATGATACCCTTTGATGTCGAAACAATCGCGATACCATATCCGTTTTTCACTTTTTCGATATCATGTCGCTTGATGTAAATACGACAGCCTTCCTTGCTCACTCGATCAATTTCCGTAATAGCTGGTTTCTTTTGTGTTGGTGAAACCTGTTCATAGCGAAGCCATACCGTGAGACTTGGCTTGCCACCTTCATCGCTTCTTTCGACACGGGACGCATACCCTTCACGAACCAAAATTTGGGCAATAATCTCTTTGACGGAAGAGAAATTCAAAACGACAGAAGCACGGCCAGCAGCCTGGGCATTTCTCACTCTCGTCAACATGTCTGCGATTGGATCTAACATAGTTTTTTATACCTTCTTTAGAGCTTCATTGTCTGTTCAATTACCACGATGACTTCTTTACGCCAGGAATCTGTCCGGAACTTGCTAACTCTCGAAAACAAATCCGACAGAGATCAAACATACGTAAATATCCGTGCTTCCGACCACAGCGCCAACACCGTCGAACTATCCGTGAGGAAAACTTCGGGGTTTTGAGTGAACGGACGTAGGTTGATGTCTTAGCCATAACGTAAATATTCTCAATAGATCATTTTAGGAATCTTTCTATTCTGTTTCCTTCTGCGCAATCGGGAGCCCGAGGAAACGGAACAAGAGGATTCCCTCTTCTCGATTCCGTGCCGTCGTGACGATATTCACCTGAAAGCCGAAGATATGTTGTACTTTCTCAGGAACAATTTCCGGAAAAATCGTATGGTCTTTAATCCCGATATTCACATTCCCGTATTGATCAATAACTGCCTCACTCAAACCCTGAAAATCACGTGCACGAGGAATCGACGCATTCAAAAGACGATCCAGAAAATCCCACATTCGCTTTCCATGCAAAGTCACCGACACACCAACTTCCAGACCCTCACGAATTTTAAATCCAGCGATAGCTTTACGTGCCTTCGTCATGACCACTTTCTGACCGACAATCATCTGCAGTGAAGACACGATTTCCTCCACTTGCTTTGAATCCTTCAGAATCTTGCCAATACCCGTGTTCACAACAATCTTTTCAATACGCGGAATAGCCATTGGATTCTGTATGCCAAGAGCTTCACGTATCCCAGGGACCGCTTTCTGTATGTAGGCTTCTTTTGTTGATGTGACTTGATTCATAAGGACGCTCTTTCGTGGCCTGATATTACAATGTTTTTCCTGACTTCTTACTCACACGCACCTTTTCGCCACCCTCTATCCGATATCCAATCCGAGTTGGCTTCCCTGTCTCTGGGCACACGAGCATAACATTGGAGACATGGAGTGGGGCTGGGCGCTCAATGCGTTCCCCTTTTTCGCCTTCTTTGCGAGGTTTTCGATGTCGCTTCATAAGATTGGCACCCTCAACTACCACGCGTTCCACCGTAGCAAGGACTTGAATCACCTTACCGCGTTTTCCGCGATCTTTTCCAGCAATAATTTCTACCTGGTCGCCTTTCTTAATCTTCATAATATTCCTCACTACTTAAGCTTCTTTAGTTGCGTTCATCATCCGTACTTCCTTCACTCCATTCGCTTTGATAGTCTCAAGAAAATATCTTCTCAAAGCTATCAAAGCCAACGCAGTTGTAGAAGTATATTTTAGAGTACCTCTGGTGCCAATGAAATAATCTTGGCAAATCCCTTCTCGCGAAGTTCACGCGCTACCGGACCAAAAATACGAGTTCCTTTTGGTTCTTGGCCGGTACCTTCCAAGATAACTGCTGCGTTCTCATCAAAGCGAATATACGAGTTGTCCTTGCGTCGGTACGATTTCACCTGACGAACGATAACGGCCTTCACTTTGTCTCCTTTTTTCACCGCGCCTCTTGGCTCAGCTGACTTCACGGCTGCGACGATAATATCACCCACGCTGGCATAGCGACGTCTGGTTCCACCAAGCACCTTGAAACACTCGATGGTTTTCGCGCCACTGTTATCAGCTACTCTCAATCTGGTTTCCGCTTGAATCATAATTCTACCTCACTTCCGTCTAAATTAGTCAGCTATCACAATAAAACACTTATCCTTGCTCATCGGACGACACCCACGAAACAAAACCTTGTCTCCAACTCGATAGGTGTTTTCTGCATCATGCACCTTGAAACGCTGAGTCGAAACGTACTGCTTCTTGTATTTTGGATGTGTTTTCAGTGTTTCCACGGCAACCACAATGGTCTTGTCCATCGCGTCACTTACCACGATACCCTGAAATTTTGGTGCCTTATTTACTTGTGTCATCTTATTTTCCATATGAAACGATAAATGCAATTCTAACAATGTTCTCACGCTTAGTCAAGCTTTGTTTCGCTCTCACCGAGCAGTGTCTTCAAACGGGCGATATCTTTCTTTGCCAGACGAAGAGCATGGTGTTTTGTTTCTTCACGAGTAGCGATTTTAAAACGCAATTCGCGTGCCTGCTGTGCAAGCTCGTGGAGAAGCTTTTTCTGTTCACCCTCAGTTTTTTCTCGGAGTTCCTTCGTTTTCATAACTTCATTCTAGAGTGATGATGAATGCCGCTCGACAAACTTTGTCTTCACTGCCAATTTATGTGCTGCCAAACGCATGGCTTCAACTGCTGCTGTCTTTGGAATGCCATCGAGCTCAAACAGAACCCGCCCGGCACGAACTTTGGCTGCGAAATGATCCACACTTCCCTTTCCCTTTCCCATCGGTGTCTGTTCACCCTTCTTGGTAATCGGCTTATCCGGGAAAATACGAATCCAAACTTTTCCACCGCGTTGGATTGACCGGGTCATCGCTCGACGAGCTGCCTCAATCTGACGAGCAGAAATCAGCCCTTCTTCGAGTGTCTTCAAACCATAGCTTCCAAAGCTCACTTTCGTACCACGAGTTGCCGGACTTCCCGACCACCCGCCACGCTGGACCTTTCGATGCTTGACTTTTCGAGGCATTGTTAGCATAGATGTACTTCCTATTCTGTGGATTGTTCTTCAAATTTTTCACCCTTGTAAATCCAGACCTTGATTCCGATGACTCCATAAGTCGTATTCGCTTCCACTCGTGCAAAATCGATATCTGCACGCAATGTATGGAGCGGAATCTTTCCTTTGGAGAGCCATTCCCGACGACGCATCTCCGCGCCACCCAAACGACCAGAAATTTCAATCTTCACACCAAGGATATCTTTATTTTGGGTCACCTGATCGATCATACCCTTCAGTGCCCGTCGAAACGGAATGCGCTTTTCAAGCTGTTCAGCAATCTGCTGACCGACCAATGACGCACTCTCCTCAAATCGCTTCACTTCCTTCACCTCTACTTTCAAATCCGTTTTCTTACCACGAAAGAAGTGGTTCTTCACGACACGAGCCAAATCCTCAATACCAGTACCTCCACGACCAATCAAAACTCCCGGACGCGATGTCTCAATAATCACCTTGATAGTCGCTGCCGAACGTTCCACCTGGACACTCGCGATAGCGGCCTGCTTCCATTTTTTCATGATGAAATCGTGCATCTCCACGTCTGAGCGCAACTGTGTCTTAAACAATTTCGGATTAGCGAACCAGCGAGACTGCCAGTCAGCTGTAATACCGAGACGAATTCCGATTGGATTGGTTTTGTGACCCATAGTGATTCTCTCTATTTAAGAAGCCTTTCGTTGAAATACCTTTTTGACAGAGCGCAGAGCCGCCTTTGGCTTCGCCTCTTTCTTCCGATCATCGACACCACCAGTTTTTTTCTTTTCTTCTTTGACAACGATTTCTTCTGTTGCCGCTGCGTCTTTGATAGTAACAATTTCTGATTTTTTGTTCACCTCGGTTCGATTTTTCCCTTCCTCTCGTTCTTCCAGTATTACTTTGACATTCGTAGAACGCTTGAGAATCGGCATCGAACGACCAAACGCCCGTGGCTCAAACCGCTTCATCCGAAGACCATCACCAACACACACCTGTGCCACGTAGAGGTTGTTCTCATCCAAACCAAAATTATTCTTGGCATTCGCAATCGCGCTTTTCAAGAGATCAAGCATCGGATCTGAAGAACGCTTCAGTTGCTTGGAAAGCTGGATGAGAGCCGCGTTCGCTGAAAGACCGACAATCGTATGACTGACGAGTCGCACCTTTCGGGGAGCTATCCGGAGATTTTTGAGTGATGCGTGTACTTTCATACGTCGTTATTTCTTCTTAGTCTTAGCAGCAGGAGCGGCAGTCTTGGTAGCTTTGGCGGCATCCAAATCACGCTGCTTGGCGGCTTGTTCAATTTCTTTCTGCATTTTTCCACCATGACGACGGAAAGTGCGGGTCGGAGAAAACTCTCCCAACCGATGACCGACCATTTCTTCAGTCGCAAATACGGAGATAAAGTCTTTTCCATTGTGTACTCCAAACGTGAACCCGACCATCTCTGGCGCAATAACACAGGCGCGAGACCAGGTCTTGATGACCGTTCGATCACCAACTTTCTTTCCTTCGAGTTTTTTGAGTACCCGAGGATCGACGTAGAGTCCTTTCTTTAAACTTCGTGACATATCTCGATTGCTTATAACTGACCACTTATGATGCGCGTTTCGTCTATTTCTTCTTCATTCTCCGCTTGACGATGTATTTGTTGCTTGCCTTATTCTGCTTCCGAGTCTTCTTGCCAAGAGCAGGCTTGCCCCATGGCGTCTTCGGATGCATACCGAGCGGCTGTCGTCCTTCACCACCACCGTGTGGGTGATCAACTGGGTTCATCGCTGATCCGCGTACCGATGGACGTCTGTTCTTCCAGCGACTTCTTCCAGCTTTTCCGATATGTTCTGCGCCATGCTCGAAGTTGGATACCTGTCCAATAGTAGCGTGGCATTCTTTCGAAACCAACCGAATCTCACCAGAAGACAATTTGATGGTGGCCATAGGTCCATCGAGTGCCATCAGAATTGCTTGTGTCCCGGCACTCCGAACAATCTGTCCTCCTCTTCCAATTTGGATTTCAATATTGCAGATGATAGTTCCAGTCGGAATATTTCCCAATTTCGTTCGATTTCCCTGTGAAATTGGAGCTTCATCGCCAGAAACGGTTTCCTGCCCAACTTTCATACCCTGAGTCGCAAGAATGTACCGCTTCTCTCCATCATAATAATGAATCAACGCGATCAATCCGGATCGGTTTGGATCTTTTTCAAGAGAAGCTACCTTTCCTGGAATACCCCACTTGTTCTGACGAAAATCCACCAATCGATACAATCGCTTATGTCCACCACCACGATGCCGAACCGAAATTTTCCCTCCGGAACGACCGGCGAAATTTTTCTTTGAGACCGTGAGAGACTTTTCCGGACGCTTATCAGTAATGCCGTCAGGCTTTACGATACTCATATTGCGCCGCCCAGCGGTATTGCGTTTGTAGATTTTGATCGCCATATCGTTACATTCCTGCCTGGAAGAGCGTGAGGCTCTCTCCTTCCTTAATTTCAACCATTGCCTTTTTAACTCCTGATTTTCTCCCCATGGCTCGCCCAAAACGTCGTACTCGACTTGGGAGACTCACGGTATTCACTGAAACAACATGTACTCCGTATACGGATTCAACTGCTCTTTTGATTTGTGGCTTCGATGCGCTATCGCTCACTTCAAACACATAGCGGTTTTGGGCATTCATCGAATACGCCTTTTCGGTAATACGTGGCTTTCGTAAGATACCATTCGCATACGAACCACACAGCACCTTGGGTGTTTCCGATTCAATAGCGACTGACGCCTGTTCTTGAGTTGTTTTTCCAAAAACTGCCATAGTTCTTATTTATTCCAATCAGCAAACCTTGCCTGCAACGCCTCAATACCCTGCTTTGAGATAAGAAGGTATTCCTTATCCAAAAGCTGCTTGGCATTCAAATCCACTGCGAGCGTATTGACGACTTTCTCAACATTCCGGCTCATTCTCTCGGTCTCCTTCTCTCGAATATCAAGAGCTACCAAGAGACCACGATGAGAGACCTGCAGTGCTTTGAGAAATGTATCAAACTCTTGTGTTTTCTGTGAAGGAAATGTGAAGGCATCTACCATCAAAAATTTTCCTGAGCGAATTTTCTCCGACAAAGCAATCAAAGTCGCCTTCTGTCGCATTTTTCGATTGATCTCACGGATAAAATTTCGATTGCTCCGTGGTCCGAATACAATACCACCCTTGCGCCAATGTGGTGCACGTGAAGAACCGATACGAGCACGCCCAGTTCCCTTTTGCTTCCATGGTTTGATACCAGAACCGCTGCGTTCAGCACGTGTCTTTGTGTGAGCAATCACCTGACGGAGATTCCCTGACAACACCACGTATACCTGATGGAGGAGCGAGTCATTAGAAGGAAGCGCGAAAAGCGCGTTGTTCAGTTCAACTTCTTCAACCACCTTACCACTGGTATTGTAGACGGATACTTTTGCCATAGACTTATTTAAGACTCATCACTTCAACGATTCTTCCATTTACACCCGGAACAGCTCCACGAACTCCAATAAGTCCTTTTTCAACATCAATATAAGAAATAGTCAGATTGCGTACGGTGCAATTATCCCCACCCATGCGACCGGCCATACGACGACCCTTCACCACGTGTTCTGGAAAAGTAGAACCAATAGAACCTGGCTTACGCAAATCATGCTTGCCACCATGACTCGCCCATCCACCAGCAAACCCGTGCCGCTTCACAACACCCTGGAATCCTTTTGCCTTAGTCACACCGCAAACACATACCTTTTCTCCTACTACAAACTGATCAACACCTAACTCGCTCTCCAGAGCAAACTTCGCTAAATCCTGTGTTGCAGTTTCTCCACTTCGGCTGTGTCGATCGAGTCGAAACTCGTGACGAACCGTTTTGCGTGCATTTTTCGCGGCTTCTACCTGAATAGCCATATAGCCGTCTTTTCCTTCAGTACGTTGTAAGGTAACAGTATTCTTTCCGCATTCGATCAGAGTCACGTTCAAAGCACCCTTCGTTTCATCGAACAGCGTCGTCATACCAAGTTTTTTCCCAAGAATGAATTTCATGATAGTACTCTCAGTAAACAAAAAACTGGACCAAAAGCTAGCCAGTTCTCACCGAGACTTCTCGGCGCATCCTGACCCGCTCAGTATCCCTTGTCCTACCAATCTCCGCCTCTCCTGTTTCCAGTATCAGCGCTTAATCGGATAATGACGTGTTCCGGGACTGGAACGAGTAAACATTATTTTCCCTTTTTGACAAACCTACATCTTAATCTCTACATCAACGCCTGCAGGCAGGTCGAGTGACGTGAGACCCTCAATAGTCTTCGCGTTCGGATTCAGAATGTCAATCAGTCTTTTGTGCACTCGCATTTCAAACTGATCTCGCGCGTTCTTGTGAACAAATGTCGAACGATTTACAGTCACCTTGTGTACCTCGGTTGGAAGTGGCACGGGTCCAGTAATGGCGGCGCCTGTGCGCTCGGCCGTTTCGACAATCTTTCGCGCTGACTGGTCTATGACCTTATGGTCATATGCCTTAATCTTAATTCGCACGCGTGTCATCGGGGCATCATCAACTTTTTTCTTCGTTGCCATGATACTCGAGTTTACTTTCTTCTCTTTGTTACATTCAAGAGAATAGTCGTCCCGACAGCTACCCAAGAGGGTGACTCATCGGGACTCAATTCGCTCGAAAACTATTTGATAATTTTCGTGGCTACACCAGCACCAACGGTGCGACCTCCTTCGCGAATAGCGAAGCGCATACCTTCTTCCATAGCGACTGGAGCCAGAAGCTTGATTACCAAGCGTACGGTATCACCAGGCATCACCATTTCAGTTCCTTCTGGAAGCGTCACTTCACCAGTCACATCGGTAGTCCGAATGTAGAATTGTGGTTTGTAACCCTTAAAGAAAGGAGTATGACGTCCACCTTCTTCTTTAGCGAGAATATAGACTTCACTTTCAAATTCAGTATGAGGAGTAATCGATCCTGGTTTGGCAAGCACCTGACCGCGCTGGACATCATCCTTCTTGATACCACGAATGAGGAGTCCTGCATTGTCACCACACTGCCCACGATCGAGCTGCTTATTGAACATTTCAATACCGGTTACCACAGTCTTCATGGTCTTCTCCTGAAGACCAACGATTTCCACTTCTCCGTTCAGGTTGACAATACCGCGTTCGATACGACCAGTGACCACAGTACCACGACCTTCAATCGAGAAGATATCTTCAATTGGCATCAGGAACGGCTTTTCATTGTCACGAACTGGCTCAGGAATCTTGGCATCGAGAGCATCGATAAGGTCAAGAATCGGCTTGGCTGCAGGATCATCGATTGAAGCGGCGGCCAACGCTTTGACAGCAGAACCACGGATGACGGCGGCATTGTCACCATCAAATTCGTATTTTGAGAGCAATTCACGAGCTTCGGCTTCCACCAAATCAATGAGCTCTTCATCATCCACCATGTCAACCTTGTTCAGGAATACAACGATATTCTGAACACCTACCTGATGAGCCAAGAGAATGTGCTCACGGGTCTGTGGCATCGGTCCATCGGTCGCGGCTACCACGAGGATAGCTCCGTCCATCTGAGCGGCACCAGTAATCATGTTCTTGATATAGTCGGCGTGCCCTGGGCAGTCAACATGTGCGTAGTGGCGATTGTCAGACTCGTATTCGCAGTGTGCGGTAGAAATTGTAATACCACGCGCCTTTTCTTCCGGCGCTTTGTCGATTTCATCTACACCACGCGCCTTCGCAAATCCCTTGAGGGACAAGACATGAAGGA